>JAKJAE010000115.1 GCA_022707665.1 Chloroflexota bacterium | reverse complement strand
AGATGCTGCGCAAAGGCCGTGATCGTGCGTCCGGGGCTGAGGGAGCAGCGTGTCTACCCCCATCCTGAAATGCACCCCTATTCAGTCGCCGATGGCAAGTGCCACATAGGGAGAAGTATGATATGGAGATGACCGTTGACTTCAGTCGGAGCCTTGGACCTCTCCAGCACTTCTGGCAGAGCACAGGGTTCACCCCAGCCAACCTGCTTCTTGATGCAGATATGAGGCAAGCGATGGCCTACGTAGGCGCCGTCCCCCACGGAGGCATCACGTGGGCCCGGGTTCACTACCTCCTGGAGCTGGTCACCGCCGACGGTCTTGGCACGGCTGCGCCTTGTTATCATTGGGACAAGCTGGACAGCGTGCTCAGTGTTCTGATCGACAACGGGCTTCGCCCTATCTTCGAACTGATGGGGAACGTCAACGGGTATTTCACCGACTATACGGACCTGATGCAAGCACGCGCGTGGCGAGATCTCGTACAGGCGCTAGCCGAACACGTCATCGATCTGTATGGCCAGAACGAGGTCCGGAGTTGGCTCTTCGAGACCTGGAATGAACCCGACATTGGCTTCTGGACCCAAGGCGATGCTGCATTCTGTGCGTACTACGATGCGTGCGCGGACGGGCTGCATCGCGTCGACCCGGAGTTGAGGTTGGGCGGCCCTGGAACGTGTCAGAACGTGTCCGCAACACTCAAGGCTTTCCTTCAGCATTGCGATACCGGCACAAACGTCCTCACGGGAAAGCCAGCAACCCTTCCGGCATTCATCTCCATCCACGAGAAGGGTGTTCGTGAACATCAAGAGGACTTAACGCCTAACTCGATGGGGATTGTAGAACGCGAGGCCCGTGTCATCGACCATGGTCAGGCGGATGGGCATCGCGACGCCCCACGACGCGACGAGAACATCGAACGGCGGGCTTTCGCCCTGATCAAGAAGCCAATACTCAACCTGATGACACTTCTCTCATTGCTGGGTAACGAGCACTGTCGCGTCGAGGGCGTGGACGACGTATCGCAGCCCTTGGGAGTCATTGCCTCTCGCCGTGGCCAGTCACAGGTCGCGGTCCTTGTCTACAACAGCGCCGACAGAATCAACGCCGGTGGTCAGCGCACCGTCGCTCTCACCATGAAGGATCTGCCGTTCGACCGGGCAATGCTCTGTCTCTACAGGATCGATGAGACAGACGGTGACGTCTTCAGAACCTGGGAAGGCCTGGGAGCACCTGATCACCCAACCGATGACCAGATCGAGGCGATGCGCCGGAATCAGGAGCTCCGCGCGATCTCTAAGCCGCGTGAAATCACGATCGATCAGGGCATCTGTGCTCTCGACCTCACTGTAACCCTGCCTAGCGTGACTCTGGTGCTCCTCACCGCGGATCCCGGGACGCCCCCCGAGAAAGTGACGCGCTTGCGGGCCACAACCTATGAGGGTCGCAACGGTCACCCGGAGGTTCTCCTGACGTGGGCCGGGGATGATTCACGAGCACTCCGTACCTACGAGGTTCTTGCCGCCGCCGATCCCGGAGGGCCGTACCGACGTGTGAACACCGTCGACCAACTTGATACGGCCTTTGTGCATACCATCGATCCTGCTTGTAGCGTATACTCTGTTCGTGCCGTAGACTTCTGGGATCGGAGCGGTGACCCCTCGGATCCCGTTCATATCGCACATTGAAGGAGATATCATGACAACGTTCAACGGATTAGGAATGAACATGGGCACGCTTTCGAGGCTATCGCGGGCGCAAACACGGTCGATCAGCCCTGAGAACTTCACCGGGGAGAAGGGCCAGGGCGGCATGGCCACAGAGGGCACAGGCGCACGGTGCGCACGGGACCTCGGTCAGGGATGGAAGATCTCGCCCTCCGTCGCCATCCGCGCAGGAGAGACGTTCGTGCTTGCCGACATCGATGGTCCGGGTGCCATCCAGCAGATATGGATGACCCCCACCGGAAACTGGCGATTCAGCATCCTGCGCATCTATTGGGATGGCCAGGAGCAGCCTTCCGTCGAGTGCCCGGTCGGCGACTTCTTTGCCATGGGCTGGGGCGAGTACGCGCAGCTCTCCTCATTGGCCGTCTGCGTCAACCCTGGAAGCGCCTTCAATAGCTACTGGGAAATGCCCTTCCGCAAGCACTGCCGGATCACGATGACCAACATCGCCGACGACGATATGGTCCTCTACTATCAGATCAACTACACGCTCACGGACGTGCCCCAGGACTGCGCCTACTTCCACGCGCAATTTCGACGCGTCAATCCGCTCCCCTACAAGAGCGTCTACACCATCCTCGAAGGCGTTCAAGGTCAGGGCCATTTTGTTGGCACCTATCTGGCCTGGGGCGTCAACAACACGGGTTGGTGGGGTGAGGGTGAGATCAAGTTCTTCATGGACGGCGACGCCGACTATCCCACGATCTGCGGCACCGGCACTGAAGACTACTTCTGCGGTTCGTACAACTTCGAGAATCGGACCCTGCGACAGTACCAGCCGTTCACCACACCCTATACGGGGCTCCACCAGGTCATCAAGCCCGATGGTGTCTACCGGTCCCAGCAACGCTTCGGCATGTATCGCTGGCACATCACCGATCCCGTTCGCTTCCAGCATGACCTCCGTGTCACGATCCAGGCGCTCGGTTGGTCGTCCGGCGGGCGGTACCTGCCATTGCAGGATGACATCGCCTCTGTGGCCTACTGGTACCAGACGCTACCTACAGCGCCGTTCCCCGAGTTGCCAGCCCGCACCGTACTCGAGGTCATCTAGTCAGGAGCCATCGCTATGACCAGCCAAACTCTCGTCACCGGCGCGCTGGGCTGCATTGGGTCATGGGTCGTACGTGATCTCGTCAGGCAGGGTACGCGTGTCACCACCTACGACCTGGATGATAATCCTCACAGAATGAAGCTCATCATGACGCCAGATGAGCTTTCGCGCGTCACCTTCGCGCGCGGCGACATCACCGACCTCGATGCGCTGCTGGCGCTGGCGCGCGATAGCCGCGTCACGAGCATCATCCACCTTGCCGCGCTACAGGTTCCCGCCTGCAAGGCGAACCCATCACTCGGCGCGCGGATCAACGTCGTCGGCACCGTGAACGTCTTCGAAACGGCCCGCAGGCTCGGTCTTGATCGCGTCGTCTATGCAAGTAGCGTCGCGACCTATGGGGGCAGGGAGAACTACGCCCAGTCTCTCATCCAGCCCGATGACCCGCTGATGCCCAAGACACTCTACGGCGTCTACAAACAGGCCAATGAGGCCACCGCGCGCGTCTACTGGGCGGACTGGGGTGTCAGCAGCATCGGGCTTCGCCCCTATGTGCTCTACGGTCCGGGCCGTGACCAGGGCATGACCTCTACCCCAACCAAGGCAATGCTTGCGGCTGCGGCGGGGTTGCCCTATCGGATCACATACGGCGGACGCAGTGGAATGCAATATACCGACGATGTCGCCAGGCTGTTCATCGCCGTAGCCAGTGTGCCCTTCGAAGGTGCTGAGGTCTACAACATCCGGGGTTCAGTGGTGGATATGGCTGAGGTCGTCACCGCGATCGAGGCCACCGAGCCTCGCGCGAAAGGTTCCATCACCTACGATGCCACACCGCTCCCCTTCCCGGATGGTCAGGACGACTCGCGCCTCGCTGCCCTTCTCGGCACAATCCCTTATACACCCCTCAACGAGGGGGTCGCAGCCACTATCGCCACCTTCAAACAGGCGCTGAGATCGGGGTTACTGACTACAGCAGACATCTGACCACACGCAGAGGCGGCGGCCCGTGCGGAGCGAACCGGGCACCATCCTCCAATACCGCCGCCTCTACACACTTGTCGTGACCATCCGTCGTTGTGGCACCGGGGTGCCAGTGTTTTCCGGTAAGCTGAGTGCCCATAGGCTCAGTCGCTTTCCAGTTCATCCATCCAGGAGAAGCTCATGAAACTGCTCATCTATCGATCCTCTGAAGGAATCGCTCTCGGCGTGAAGATGCCTGAGGGTATACTCGACGTGCGCACTGCGGCTCGCGACCTCGCCGTCCGCGTGCCTGCCTCGCCAGAGGCTTTCTTCACAGAGGGCCTTGATGCAACAGCAGCTCTGTCGGAGTTCGTTGCGCGAGCGCTGGCGGATGCTCGGGCCGCATCCTGGCTCCTCGACGAGAGCACCCTCGCGCTCGGTCCTTGCGTCCACAATCCCGAGAAGATCCTGTGCGTCGGGCTCAACTACCGTCGCCACGCCGCAGAATCCGGCGCGAAAGTGCCGGAAGTGCCTGTCCTGTTTTCCAAGTTCAACAACGCCTTGGCAGCCCACGGGGAGGCCATTCCACTGTCCAGGCACGCCCACCAATATGACTACGAGGTCGAGCTCGCCGTCGTCATCGGCAGGACCGCCCAGGATGTGCCCGTCGCCCGGGCGCTGGACTACGTTCTCGGCTACTGCAATGCCAACGACGTCAGCGCACGGGACCTGCAGAACCGCACGCCCCAATGGCTTCTGGGCAAGACAATGGACAAGTTCTGTCCCATCGGTCCCTACCTGGTGACCGCGGATGAGATCGATGACCCACAGGCGCTCACCACCCGCAGTTGGCTCAATGGTGAGCTGCGCCAGAACTCCAACACTGCCGATATGGTCTTCAGCGTCGCCGAGATCATCAGTTATGCCAGCCGCTATATGACGCTCAAACCAGGTGACGTCATTCTGACCGGCACACCCGAAGGTGTCATCTTGTGTATGAAGAACAAGGTCTGGATGAAAGCTGGTGACACCATCAGCATCGAGGTCTCCGGTCTGGGAAGACTGACCAATCCGTTGGTCCAGTAAGTCTCGCAGCGCACATCCACATCACGGAGGGTACCTATGTCCAATCGAACCGTAGAACGCTGGACATCTTCGAGCTCTCCCTCACCGGCCCCGCCGAAGGCAACCCCTTTGTGGATGTCAGCCTGACCGCCACGTTCAGCCATCAGCACCGCGCTATCGAGGTCGATGGCTTCTATGACGGGGGGACGGACTACAGGGTGCGGTTTATGCCGGACACGGTCGGTGAGTGGCGCTATCTCACCCACAGCAACGTCCAGGAACTCGATGGCCTGAGCGGCACATTCGCCTGCACGCCTGCCCAGGAGGGCAACCACGGCCCGGTTCGCGTCCACAAGACCTTCCACTTCGTCCATGACGATGGTACGCCTCACTTCTCTTTCGGAACGACTTGCTATGCCTGGAACCATCAGGGCGACGCGTTGGAGGAACAGACCCTGGAAACGCTGCGCACGGCCCCCTTCAACAAGCTGCGGATGTGCGTCTTCCCCAAGCACTATGCCTTTAGCCAGAATGAACCCGAGTTCCATGCGTTCGAACGACAGGAGGATGGTCGTTTCGACACGACGCGCTTCAACCCCGCCTTCTTCCAGCATCTCGAACGGCGCATTGGCGACCTGCGGGACCTGGGGATTGAAGCGGATCTCATCCTCTTTCACCCGTACGACCGCTGGGGCTACAGCACGATGCCATCCGAGGTCGATGACCGTTACTTGCGCTACCTGGTGGCTCGCGTGGCAGCTTACCGTAACATCTGGTGGTCGATGGCCAACGAGTATGATCTCATGGCCGCAAAGACAATGCAGGATTGGGATCGTTTCTTCCAGATTGTGCAGACCCATGATCCCTACCAACACCTCCGCTCAATCCACAACTGCCGCGACTTCTACGATCATGGCAAACCGTGGGTGACCCACTGCAGCATTCAGCGCCCCAACCTCGAGGATGTGAGCCTCTGGCGACAGCAGTACCGGAAACCGGTTGTCGCCGATGAGGTCCAATACGAGGGCAATATCCAGCACAACTGGGGCAATATCACAGCCGAGGAGCTAACGCACCGCTTCTGGGAAGGGTGCGCGCGTGGTGGCTATGTCGGCCATGGTGAGACCTATATGCATCCTGAGGACATCCTCTGGTGGTCAAAAGGGGGCATCCTCCACGGAGAGAGTCCGGCCAGGATCGCATTTCTGCGCGAGGTTATGGAAGCAGGACCCGCCATCGACCCCTACCAGACCTACTGGGACCTGACGCAAGCAGGCGACGACAACTACCGTCTCATCTACCTGGGCCGGCATCGTCCGGTCGTCAAGGCCGTGACCCTTCCTGCTGACAAACAGTATACGGTAGAGATCATCGACACCTGGGCGATGACGATCACTCCCCTCGAAGGCACCTTCTCCGGCCCGTGCCAGATTCCACTCCCGGGGAAGCCCTACCTGGCTGTACGAATCCGCCTCAGCCTCGACTAGCGGCTAGAAAGTGAACCAGTTACTCGGAGGCCAGGGCTCGAGCGGGGGTCCGTAGACCAGGCGAACCGCGATGAACAAGTGCACCAGCGAACTGAGAATCAGGACCGCCAGGATCACAGGATGACGTTTCACATTCGTCTTGTGGTTGAACATGGCCCGACCAGCCCACGCGCCAATGACGCCACCCATCAGGGCCATCAGGTTCAGCGTCAGCTCCGGAACACGCCATCCCCTCAATCGTTTGGTAAGATCGGCCAGTTCTGCGGCCCGCTTATCCCATGCATAGAGCGCCCAGGTCACAATGGTGCATGCGCCAATCCAAGTGACGTACGCATGGACATACAGACGCGACTGAAATGACGACGCGAGTGCAACTGACAGCCCGACACCAAGAAGCGTATAGATCAGCAGGTTTCTGTTCATCGGCGCTATTCTAGGGGCACTCTGCACTGCGTCAAGCGCTCGCCGGGACCCGTGCAGATCGGGGGCCTAGCCGCACGTGTTGACAGATCTGTACCCTGCGCCACAATCCAGTTCAAGCTGACCTAACCGCTATCGAGGGAAAGGAGAAGGCCGTGAACTTCCTGGATCTGGTTCGCCAGCGCTACAGCGTGCGCGCCTTTAGGTCGGAACCCGTGGAAGATGAGAAGCTCCAGCAGATTCTCGAAGCCGCACAGTTGGCTCCAACCGCAGCGAACCGCCAGCCCTTCCGCGTTGTCGTCATGCGGACCTCTGAGCATCGAGCGGTGCTGCAGCAGATCTATGGGCAGGGATGGTTCCTCGAAGCACCTCTGGTGCTCTGCGTATGTGGCGTATCCTCGGAAGCCTGGGTTCGCAGACACGACGGCATCAACTACGTCGATGTCGATGCGGCCATCGTGATGGACCATATCGTGCTTGCCGCTACCTCTCTGGGCCTGGGTACCTGTTGGATCGGCGCGTTCAACCCCGATGCTGCCCGCAATGGTCTCAACCTGCCCACAGGATATCATGCGGTAGCCTTCACACCGCTGGGCTATCCCGACGACCATCCGGGGCCAAAGCGGCGCAAGGAACTCTCGGACCTTGTCAAGTTCGGACCCTGGTAAACCTGCGCAGGTGACAGTGCCGGAGACCGAACGAGAGCGCACCACAGAGAGAGCCGTTCAGGCTCTATATGCTGCTGATGCCGAACGCGAGTGGTGTCGCCTTGAGCGCCACCGTACGGAGTTCGCTGTTACCCTCCGCGCGCTCGAGCAGCACCTTCCAGCAGCGCCTGCCCAAATCCTGGACTGTGGCGGTGGGCCGGGGCGCTATGCCATAGCCCTGGCGCAGCGGGGCTATCACGTCACGCTCTTCGACCTATCGCCCGACCTGCTCTCGATGGCACGGCAACGAGCCGCCGATGCCGGGGTAGTACTGGTGGGTCTCGACCAGGGCACAGCTACTGACCTGACACGCTATCCCGACGCGAAGTTCGATGCCGTGCTGCTGATGGGTCCGCTCTATCATCTCCTCGACGGCGACGACCGTCACAAAGCGCTGGCAGAGGC
>JAKJAE010000114.1 GCA_022707665.1 Chloroflexota bacterium | reverse complement strand
TGTGGCGCGGCTCGAGCGACCACGGCATGCAATCGCTCCAACTGAGCAGCTTGCCGGTCCACGCCGGCGCTACCTCCGGGACGTACGCGCGCCAACGCGCATACTGAGCAGGGCGCACGATCGTGTGATCCGCTCCCGGCATGGGATCGTAGCCCATGGCGAAGCACCACGTGATCGCCTGGACGTTATTCGGATCTGCTGCGCCAGGCCTGGCGTGCAGCTCCCCAGTCTCATCCTGTGACTCGGCGCCCACGACGAACTCGGTTCCGGTCAGGGGCAGGAGATCGCCCAACTCGGTCGCGTCGAGCACATAAGGTGCCGTCACGGTGACGTCGGGCTCCCCGCGCAGCGATCTCAGCGTCACGCTCTGCACCCGGTCGCCATCAACGGTGGCAGCGGAGGGCTCGACATAGCGCACGATCCGTAGCAGGCCCTGCGACTCATAGGGAGAGAGCAACTGCAGCAAAGCCGCATAGGCCACCTTGGGCTCACAGCACAGGCGCGAGACCCACCCCGTACCCGGGTTGAGCTCGGGATCGACCCGGGCAGCGGCGTTCAGCGGATAGGCATCCTGGTAATAGCGGCGGACCGCCCGCCGGTACGCCCGGTATGACGCCGTTCCGCCGTGTGTCTCGATCCAGCGGTTCTCATCCGGGGGCACCGCCTGGCTCGTGAGCTGCCCCCCGATCCACTCGCACGGCTCGGTCACGATCACGCGCTTCCCGGCGCGGCACGCCGCCAGTGCCGCCGCACATCCGCCCGTCCCGCCACCCACCACCAGAACGTCACACACCATCTCGCTCGGCATCTTGGCCCTCCTTCTGACGGAGCGTTAGTCGGCCTAAAAGAGTAACTTCGTGAGATTTTCGGCTAAACTGGTCAACACCAGATTCACGCACGGCGTGGCGACATACAGCCGGCCTGCGTCCCACTGTGTCGGCTCCGACGCATATGAGCCCAGACCGATCAGGAGCCCAGATCCATCACCCTGGTCAGCGCGCCAAGTACCTGGCCCTTGAGGTTCGTCATCGTCTTTTCGTCATTCTCGTCGACGAAACCCCCAGCCTGGCGGCGCTCGATCCTGCCGATGACAGCCTGGAGGTCGAGGCTCCCGACGCTCTTGGCCTTCGAGTCTGCATCGACGCCCTGTTTCACCACGCCATCGGCCCGCGCGATCGCCTGCTGTGCATGCACCTGGTTATCGCCCACGCCCGCCAACGAGCCCTCGAAGCCCTGGACGGCCTTCCACCACTCCCAGAACTTCGGGTCCATGCCAGAGGAGCCGCCCTGACCCTGCCCTTGCGGCGGAGGCTGTCGCTGGATGACGGCACGGTTTCTCACCGTCCGCTGCAGGTGCAGGACTGAGCCTATGCCGGAGGTTGAAACGAAGGTGCTCTTCTCGGAGCTGGGGGCTGCCGCCGATTCGCCCTTCGGCGCAGGGCTCTGCTTCGACACGGATACGCGCATGGTCAGACGCTTTCTGCTGGAACGATTATCCCCGGCCGATGCTCTGAATGCAATCGCCAGTATAGCCCCCACCGTTGAGGCGAGCAACCAGCCGTTTGGATGGGAGCCCATCCGGTGCTAGAATCGTCAGCAAGTGCAGGCTCCGGGCATAGACTCACCTGAAAGGACTGTCCCATGCAGGAAAGCAACCTCGGCGTCGGGAACCAAACCCTCCCCCTTACCTGGGTCCATACCCTGGTGATCGGCAGTGGTGCCGCCGGCCTGAACGCCGCCGTGCAACTCCGCGCCAATGGCGTGGAGGATGTCCTTATCCTGAGCGAAGGTCTGGACAAGGGCACGTCGATCAACACCGGTAGCGACAAACAGACGTACTACAAGCTCTCGCTCTGCGGCGCCGAGGGTGACGCTCCAGAGGTAATGGCCGAGACCTACTTCGAGGGCGGCTCGATGCACGGCGACCTCGCCCTGGTCGAGGCGAGCCTCTCGGCACGTGCCTTCCTGCATCTGGTGAACCTGGGTGTCCCCTTCCCGCGCGACGCCTACGGACAGTTCGTGGGGTACAAGACCGACCACGACCCGCGCCAGCGCGCCACGTCCATTGGGCCCTACACCTCGCGCGAGATGTGCCGCGCGCTGATCCGCGAAGTTGCCAGGTTGGGCGTGCCGGTGCGCGAGGGGCGGAACGTGGTGCAGCTCATCACCGTTAGCGACTCGCAACCGGAAGCCGCCGGTCAGCCTGATGGAGCCGGAAAGCGGATTGCAGGAGCCGTGGTGCTGGGCCCGCAGGGCGAACCCGAGATAGTCCTGGCAGAGAATGTCGTCTTCGCTGTCGGCGGCCCCGGCGGGCTCTACAGGACCTCGGTCTACCCGGGGGTCCATACCGGCGCGATTGGCCTTGCGTTGATGGCAGGCGCGAAAGCGCAGAGCCTGCCCGAGTCTCAATACGGCCTGGCCTCGATCGCGTTCCGCTGGAACGTCTCGGGCACCTACGTGCAGGTTGTGCCGCGCTTTGTCAGCACCGCGCCCGATGGCGTGAGCGACCCACAGGAGTTCATGCGCCCCTACTTCGATACCGTCGGCGAGATGGCCTCGATGGTCTTCCTCAAGGGCTACCAGTGGCCCTTCGACTGGCGCAAAGTGCAGGGCGGATCCTCCATCGTGGACATCCTCGTGTACGTCGAGACGGTGCTCAAGGGCCGTCGCGTCTTCCTCGATTTCCGCACTAATCCCGAAGGGTTCTCCTTTGCGGCCCTCAGCGACGAAGCACGCACCTATTTGACGCTTTCGGAAGCGCTCCTGGAGACACCGATTGCACGACTCGCCAAGATGAACCCCGGCGCGATCGACCTCTACCGCGACCACGGCATCGATATCGCCACCGAGCCGCTCGAGGTGGCCGTCTGTGCGCAGCACAACAACGGCGGGCTGGCGGCGAACCTCTGGTGGGAATCGCTCAACATGAAGCACCTCTTCCCCGTCGGCGAGGTCAACGGATCCCACGGTGTCTATCGTCCGGGCGGCTCGGCGCTCAATGCGGGTCAGGTCGGCGGTTTCCGCGCCGCCGAGTACATCGGGCACCGGTACCAGGGGTGGACGCTGGAGGCTTCTGCGGCCACAGAGGCAGCGCGATCCGCCGCGGCGGAGGTATTGCGCTACGTCGCTCGTTCGGCAGAGCAGCCCGGACGACCATGGCGGGTCGAACGCGAGGAATTCCAGACGCGGATGTCCCGCGCCGGTGCCCACATCCGCTCGCTCGAGGCCTTGCGTGCCGCCGTGCCCGAGGCCTGGGCTCAGTGGGAGCATCTCCGCGTTTCAGGAGACCCCTCGAACCCCATTGAGAGCCTGCGCAACCGCCAGCTCTGCTTCGCGCACGCCGTCTATCTGGAGACGTTGGCCTTTGCCCTGGCGAGTGGCACAGGCAGCCGTGGCTCGTCAGTCACGCTAGACCCGCAGGGGCTAAAGGTCCACGCCTTCCTCGACGAGAGCTGGCGCATCATCCCTGAAAACGAGACCTTCCGCGACAGCGTCCTGGAGACCATGGCGGCACCTGACGGGACCGTGCACTGCGCATGGGTACCGCGGCGCCCCCTTCCCCAACCCGACTCATGGTTCGAGACGGCGTGGGCGCGCTTCCGCGACGGCGCGATCTACAGCTAGAGTATTGACAATCTGTCACTAGAAGACTACACTGCCAGGGTAGTAGACGAGGACACCTATCGTGCGAACCTATCTGGACTGCTATCCTTGTTTTCTGCGCCAGGCACTTGATGCGGCGCGCTTCGCTGGCGCCGATGACGAGGCCCAAGCGCACGTCCTTCAGGAAACGCTCGCCCTGCTGCAGACACTCGATCCTGCAGCGACACCGCCCGAGATCGGCGACCAGATCCACCGGCGTGTCCGGGAGACCACGGCCCATGCCGATCCCTACGACACCGTGAAGCGGGTCGCGACCGAACGCGCGTTGGAGCTCTACCCCTGGATGCAGCACCACATCGCGGGAGCAGCCGATCCCTTCGGACAGGCCGTGAGAATCGCGATCGCGGGCAATATCATCGACTTCGGACCAAGCAGCCAGTACGATCTGGAAGGTACCTTGGCCGAGGTCACCCAGGCACCACTGGCCATCGACGACCTCGAAGCCCTGCGCTCAGCGCTGAGCAGAGCGTCGAGCCTTCTTTACATCGGCGATAACGCAGGAGAAACCGTCTTCGACCGTGCGCTGATCGAGATCCTGGACCTTCCCGTGATGTATGCCGTGAAGGGCGGGCCCGTGCTCAACGACGCAACACTCGACGATGCACGGATGGCCGGACTGGATGCGTGTGCGGCGCTGATCAGCACGGGGTCCGATGCGCCCGGCACGATTCTGTCCCGGACCAGCCCGGACTTCCGCCGCCGCTACCAGGAAGCGCCCGTGATCATTGCCAAAGGCCAGGCGAACTACGAGACGCTCAGCCCGGGTGACCCGCGCGTCTTCTTTCTGCTCAAGGCCAAGTGTCCCGTGATCGCCCGCGACCTGGGCGCCGCCACAGGCGGCCTGATCGTTAAGCAAGGAAGCGCGTAGGGGGGGGCACCGAGGGCCCGAAGCAACCGCACCGCGAGAAGTGCAGCGACCTGGTTGGCTTCTGAGAACCGCACGTGGCCCTTATTCCTGTAGCTCGTTCGCGTGACAGCAGTCACTCCCAAACATAGGAGGCGGAGATGCACATACTCGTAACCGGCGGAATGGGTGAGATTGGACGGCCGACTGCCAAGACCCTGCTCGAGCACGGGCACCAGGTGCGTGTGCTAGACCTGGCGATCAAGAAACCCATCGAGGGTGCTGAGTGCGTCGAGGGTGATGTCACGGACTTCGCATCGCTGGCACCCGCCATGGAGGGAATCGATGGCGTGATCCACCTGGCAGCGGTCCGCCACCCGGGCCTCGCCCCCGAGCACACGATCTTCCACATCAACGTAGCCGGTACCTTCAATGTCTTCCGCGCTGCGGCGGATGCCGGCGTCAGGCGCGTCGTCTGCGCCAGCTCGATCAATGCGCTGGGCTACAACTTCGGGATCAAGTTCCCCGAGGGCCAGCTCCGGTACTTCCCCATCGATGAAGCCCATCCTACCTACACGACGGACGTCTACTCCTTCTCGAAGGGCATGATCGAGGAAGTGGGGGCTTACTTCTGGCGTCGGGAAGGCATCAGCAGTGCCTTCCTGCGCTTCCCTGCGGTCTATGACACCCAGGCTGAGGGCCCCACGATCCTGATGGCGTTCGTGTCGGAGTGCTATCGGCAGACAGCGGAGGTCATGGCGCTGCCCGAACCCGAGCGAAGTCGCCGTGTTGCATCCATCGTAGCGGACTTCAAGCGACGGGCTGCGGCCCGTGAGTGGGAGGAAGGCTTCAATTGGAGCTTCCCCGACGCCGTGGCGATGTTCGGGCGCAGCAACTTCTGGACCAGCCTTGACGTGCGCGACGCAGCACAGGCCGCCGAGAAGGGGCTACTCGCCGATTTCGAGGGAAGCCACGCGCTGTATATCAGCGACTCGCACAACTTTGTCGGTATCCCGACGCGCGAGCTGGCCGAGGTCTGGTTCCCCGACGTCACGGAGTGGAAGAGATCGGTCGAGGGAACCGAATCTCTTGTCAGCATCGAGGCCGCCCGATCCTTGATTGGCTTCGAGCCTGCTTTCCCCTTCCGGAAAGTGGCCTAGCGGGCACGAATCTGGAACGGGTGCTGGAGCCGCAAGAAACACGCTGGCTGTCGTGGTTTCGGACCCAGCACCCAAATACTCTTTTCACAATCACTCACACATTAGGAGAACACGATGACACGAGAACTGTACGGCATCATCCCCCCACTGACGACACCCTTCACGCCTGAGGGCAACGTCTATGAAGCAGGCCTCCGCACCCTCGTCGATTTTCAGGTTGCGGGCGGATCGCACGGGCTCTTCATCTGCGGCACCTACGGCTCCGGTCCTGTAATGACGCTCGAGGAGCGCAAGCGCGTCCATGAGATCGTCGTCGAGCAGGTGGCAGGCCGGATGACGATCGTGGCACACGTCGGCACTACCTCAACGGAGCAGTCGGTCGAGCTGGCCCAACACGCCGAAGCGGCAGGTGTTGATTACATAGCATCGGTGGCACCCTTCTATCTGCACCACGACGCGCCGACGATCACCCAGTTCTTCAAGGACCTCGTCGATGCGGTAAAGATCCCTGTCTACGTCTACAACAACCCCAAGGCCTCGGGCGCCGACATCCCGCCGGCACTGCTGCGACGCCTTGCCGAGGTGGGAGTCCAGGGGATCAAAGATAGTGGCTTTGGCTACATCGAGTTCGCCCACTTCGTGCTGGAGCTCACACAGGACTATCCCGACTTCCGCTTCATTGTCGGCACCGAGGGCTTTGCCCTACCGGCATTCATGGCCGGGGCCAGCGGCTGCGTTTCTGGTCTGGCCAACGTCTTCCCCGAGGTCATGGTGGCGCTCTGGGATGCCTGGATCGCGCGCGATTATGAGAAAGCGCAGATGCTACAGATGAAGATCCTCAAGGCGCGCAAGTTCCTGCATATCCCGTCGTCCACCAATGCGGCCTGCTACGCGGGCCTGCACGCGCGTGGTATCGACGTGGGCGTCCCCAAGCGCCCCGTTCTGCCGGTCCCCGAAGACAAAGCCGAGCAGATGCTGGCAGCGTTCAGGGAAATCGGATTGCTCTGAGAACAGGATTCAGCGGTCAGCCGTCAGCGCCTGGCCTGGAGGACGAAGGTTGGTTGCTCTGCACCTCCACCGGCCCAGACCTGAGGGCTGACCGCTCTCCGGGAACGCACCATGCCACGTGACACCGCAAGCTCCTCCAGTCGCACCCCACCGGCCGTCATCGCTCTGGGCGAGACGATGATCATGCTTGCCCCGCCAGGACACGAGCTGATGGAGCATAGCGAAAGCTTCCGCGCCCTGATCGGCGGCGCGGAGGCCAACGTCGCCGTGGGCCTGGAGCGGATGGGAGTTCACGCTGGCTGGATCGGCAAACTACCGCGCACCGCCCTCGGCCGCTGGGTGGTGAACGGCACACGCCGCTATGGCGTCGACACGTCGGCCGTGGTCTGGGCCGACGCGGGACGTGTGGGCACCTTCTTCGTCGAGTATGGCGCCCAGCCCCGCCCGACCAAGACGATCTACGACCGGGCGGACAGCGCTGCCACGACGCTCACGGCCGACGAGCTCGACTGGGACTACATCGGGCAAGCCCGGTGGTTACACATGACTGGGATCACGCCAGCCCTCAGCAAGACGTGCCGCGCGAGCACGCCCGAGATCGCTCGCCGCGCTCGCACGTTGGGCGTCAAGGTCTCCTTTGACCTCAACTACCGCGCCAAGCTCTGGTCGCCGAAGGCCGCGCGAGACTCCTGGCACGAGATCCTCCCCAACGTCGCCCTGATCATCACGACGGATATCGATGCGGGAATCCTGCTTGATGCGTCGGCTGACGTTGCAGGGTGGGACATCGCCGATCGGGAAACCGCACTCCGGCGCATCTTCCAGACCTACGCCCCTGAAGCCGTCGTCATGACGTGCGGAGGTCAAGGAAGCGCTGGCTATGACGGCACCCGTGTGGTTCACTTCCCCTCCTTCAAACTGGAACTGGTCAACCGCTTGGGTGCCGGCGATGCATTCGCCGCAGGTCTGCTCTATGGCCTGATCCGGTCAGATCTCCAGACGGGCCTTGCCTATGGCAACGCGATGTCGGCGCTGAAGTTCACCGTCCCACAGAACCTTCCTCTCATCGACCGTGAGGACGTCGAAGCACTCCTCGCGGGCCAGGATGTACGCCTCGTGCGCTAGCCGCCACCGTCCTGCCCCTCCCCTCCCGACGTAGGGCGCACTTCCCA
>JAKJAE010000113.1:2938-7880 GCA_022707665.1 Chloroflexota bacterium | reverse complement strand
CCGAGACGTGTGAGAGCGCGCCGGTGCCTTCCAGACACATCATCCCGGCGCCGATGCCGCCCATGGGGAAGGCAACGTGATTGAGGTTTTCGTCGGTGTAGGGGCCATTGTAGTCAGTGTGCATAGCGACTCCTTTTGGCAGATAGGGGTGTTTCAAGGGTTGGACAGGATAAAGGTCTGTCTCTCGGATCTGGTTCTATCGGCACGCGCTTACTGTCTGTTTCCCAACGAGCTTTGTCTTTCCCAGCGCTGCTTAATCGCCACGTACGTGCGGGGCAAGAGCTCGGGCGCATCCATCGACGCGTCCATGTGGGCGTAGGTTGCGTTCTCATAGCTGCTGAAACCGGCGTGGTTGCCGTCGCGGTCCATCGCCACGAAGTTCATGCCGGCCAGGTAGCGGCCCCCAAGGTCGTTGAGGTCGGCCATGGCGCGGGTGCCGGCTTCGAGGAGCGTCGCGCCCATCTGCATGGCGAAGATCACACTGTGGGCGGTGGCCGCGCGGATGGCCATCTCGCCGGTGCCGGTGCAGGCTGCCGCGCCGTAGCGGTCATCGGCATAGAAGCCGGCGCCGGCAATCGGGGAGTCGCCCACGCGTCCGGGGTACTTCCACGCCCACCCGCTGGTGCTCACGCCGGCACAGATGTGGCCCTGGGCATCGCGGGCGATCACGTTGACGGTGCCGTGCGTGCGCTGGGGGTCGGTGGCGATCTCGACCCAGCGCCAGAGGTCGGGCAGGTCCGTCACCTCCTTGAGCTTCCTGGGTGCCAGATCCTGCTCCAACCGGCGCGCCCACACCTCGCGGGCTGGCTCGGTGAGCAGCTCTCCGGCTTCGGCTTCCATCTCACGGGCAAAGCGTGCCGCACCTTCCCCGACGAGGAAGACGTGGGGCAATCGTTCCATCACGAGCCGGGCCAGGGAGATAGGATGCAGGTAGCCCTTGAGCGCGGCGACCGCACCGCTCGTCCGGTCCCGCCCATCCATGATGCCGGCGTCGAGCTCGACCTGTCCCAGGATGTTCGGATAACCGCCGAGGCCAACCGAGTGGTCGTCGGCATTGGCCTCGACTGCGCGGATGGCGATCTCGACGGCGGCGATGGCAGATCCGCCGTTGCGCAGCAGGTCCATCGCCTGCGGCAAGCCGACGCCGGCGTTCTCGCTTCCAATGAGGCGTATCATGGCTTGGAGAGCGCCTGAACGAAGAGCTGCGTCCGGGTGTAGGGCGCGTGGCGGATCAGGACATCAAACGACGCTGAAGCCCCGGCCTCGATTGTCTGGAGCAGCAGGGCCACGCCGGTGCTGACGATCTCGCCGCGGTCATCGATGAGCGCCCCTGTCACGGTCACGTCGCGAACCGCGACAGGGTTGGGGTTGAACACGGAGCCCGTGATGTGGACATATCCGAGGGTATCGCGATAGCTTGACACGCTGCGCGTCTCCACCGGCACCGTTCGCCGCTCGGTGGGATGGCCGTCGGGATGGAGCATCACCTGGGTGATGCCCTTGTCGATGGCCTCCAGCAGGAACGGGCAACTCTCTCCCGGTTCAAGGACGGGACACTGGACGTTGACCTTGATCGGGCCGAAGCGTGATCCATCGTCACGGAAGAAGGTGGCGTTCATCCCCAGGCCGGCGTAGGGCTCGGCGGCATCGTTGCGCACCAGCCCCGAGATCCTGAAGCGGTAGCCCTCGAACTTGCTGTTCATGCTGACGATCACCGTGAGCGGTGGGGCGGGCGTCTCGTCGTCGAGGATGGTCAGGGCGGAGGTCGAGACGACCTGTGGCGGAGCCTGGGTGGGGAGTGCGACGACGGGAGGGACCCGGACCGGCGCACGGGTGGGCAGCGGAGCCATCGTGACCAGGGGCTCGGTGAGCGTGGTGGTCGTGGGGACCTCCGTTACCTCGATCTCCCCGTCTTCGGGCGTCTCGGTTGCGTCAGGTGTCTCTTCTGCTTCGGGTGTTCCTTCAACTTCGGAGGTCTCCTCGGTTTCGTCAACGTCTGCTGGCTCGGGCGTTGCTTCGGTCTCTTCCTCGAGAACGCCAGCGTTCTCCTCGACTGGCGCCAGCACGCCGATCGAAGGCAAGGTGGCGGCAGGCTCATCGGCGACGGGCTGCACGGGGACGAAGGGTACGTCGCCCTCGGCCGACAGTGGGGTCGGTTCCGCGGGAGCCTCCGAGGCGTTCGAGCCGCAGGCTGTCGCTACGATGAGCAGCGCGGCGGTCAACAATAGGGTACGAACAATGACACGCAGGGTGAATCGGAAAGGCATAGGGTCGTATCCTCCAGGATGTAGGTTTCCTATCTCATATGGGGTTAAGCTCGGCAAGGGGCGCGATTCTCAGCACGCTGGGAGGGGCTCCAGCCATGCCTCGAACACGGCTCGGACGTTGGGCTCCGGCACGTCGAGGCCCCATTCGCACTGGGCGATCACGCCACCCGACCCATCGTCCAGGGCCTTGCGGACCCGGCGTACGCCGGCCTTGACGTCCTCCGGTGTGCCGAAGGGCAGGAGATGTTGGCGGTCGAGTTCGCCCCAGAAGGTAATCTTGCCCTTGTAGTCGCGCGCGAGGGCTTCGATGTCCATGCAGAAGAGCTGCGAGTTGAGCGCATCGACGCCGATTTCGATGAGGTCGGGGTAGATTGACGCGATGTGGCCATCGGAGTGCATGAAGACGAATTTCCCGGCGCCGTGAATGATACTGCAGTATTCGGCGTACAGCGGCTTGAACAGCTCGCGCCACATCGCGGGGGCGATGAGGAGGTGCTGTTGCGCTCCCCAATCGTCCATGAAGCCAATCCCGTCGACATCGGTTCTGGCCCACAGCTCGAGTTCGCGCACGAAGTACGCGTGGACGAGGTCCCGGAGCTGCAGAACCTCTCTGGTGCCATAGGCCAGGTCGACGTAGAGCTTTTCGCTGCCCCTGAGGAATTGCATGCGCTCGAAGGGGCGTGCCACGCTGGCGCCGACCAGCACGAATTTGTCAGTGCGGGCGCAGGAGGCGTTCACCCGGCTGAAATCGGCCCCGTCGAGCATCTCCCAGGGCGGCTGGTAGGATGACAGGGCGGCCCAGTCATCGAGCGGGGCGTGTTTCACCTCGCCGATGACGCCGGTTTCGGCGACTTCCCATCCACAGCCCCATTCATCCGTGTAGGAGCCTACCTGGTTGGGGACGCCGCGGGCCCGTTCCGCAGGGCCGTAGTCGAATTCCGGGCCGGTGAAGTCGGATGGGAATGCCTCTTGAAGCGCGGCTAGCGCCTCTGCATGGAACATAGGGATGCCGGGCAACGTCCAGAGATCCCTGGGCGGCCGGTCGGGATGTTCGAAGCGGAGCGCCTTGATGACGCGCTCGCGGCTGGTGATGGGGGCAGAGCCCATGAACCGTACCTCCGTGATGGATGCCTCTAAGGTACCCCCAAGTGCCTGGAAAGCAAGCCGCTTACAGTCATCTGTGGGCTGTGTATTCCTTGGACGCACCGTCCTTGCTTGCCACCTTTGCAGGTTGGGGGTACCCTCTCTTCGTTTTGCACTAATCCACCACAAGGAGCGAGTGATGACGAAACTACCTGATTCCGTACAACAAGCCTGGGCCGATAGAAACGGCGCCATCGTCTTTGCAACCGTCGGCGCAGACGGGATGCCGAACGCGATCTATGCGACGTGTGTGAGCCTGTTCGATGACGAGCACTTGATCGTGGCGGACAACTTCTTCAACAAGACCCAGGCCAACATCCGGGCTGGAAGCAAGGGCTCGATTCTCTTCATTACCGAAGAAGGCAAGTCGTTCCAGGTCAAAGGCACGATCCTGTACGATACAAGTGGCGAGTATTACTCGAATATGAAGGACTGGAATGGTACACGCCCTGGCCACGCGGCGGCGGTGCTGTGTGTTGACGAAGTCTATAGCGGGGCGACGAAGCTGGCGTAACTCGCGGCACGTTCTGTCACATCTCTTACAGGATGCAGACCCGGCGGATCATTGATCCGCCGGGAACGCTTTCTGCAGGAGGTGACTGTAAGCCAGGGCCTGTCTAGTGCAGAATCTGACTCAGGAACCGCTTTAGCCGCTCGTGCTTGGGCGCCGTGAAGAGCTCCTCGGGCGTGGTGATCTCGACGATCTGCCCCTGGTCCATGAAGACGATGCGGTGGGCGGCGGCGCGGGCGAAGCCCATCTCGTGGGAGACGACGAGCATGGTCATCCCCTCTCGCGCCAGGTCAAGCATGACGTCGAGCACTTCCTTGATCATCTCCGGATCCAGGGCCGAGGTCGGCTCGTCGAAGAGCATGACCTTGGGCTGCATGGCGAGCGCCCGCGCGATCGCCACGCGCTGTTGCTGTCCCCCGGAGAGTTGCTCAGGGTAGGCGTCGGCCTTCTCGGGGATGCCGACCTTGGCGAGGAGCTCATGCGCCAGAGCCCCGGCGGCTTCTTCTTCCATCCCCTTGACGACCACGGGGCCCAGCGTGATGTTCTCCAGCACGGTTTTGTGAGGAAAGAGGTTGAACTGCTGGAAGACCATCCCCACCTCAGCGCGAAGCTGGTTGATGCGTTTCTCGTTGTGGGTCATCACCTCTCCATCGATGGCGATCGTGCCCGCGCTGGGGGTTTCGAGGGCATTCACGCACCGCAGGAGCGTGGATTTGCCCGACCCACTTGGGCCGATGATGACTACCACCTCACCACGTTTGACCTCAAGGCTCACGCCATCGACCGCTTCGAGGCTGCCAAAGTGCTTGGACACATTGCGGATCTCGACAATGGGTGTCTCTGTCATGGCGTCCTTCCTCCTAGACCCGGACCATTGCAGTGTGGGTCAGCCGGTCCTGTAGGGGCTTTGCGCCAAGGGCAGGGTGAGCCCAGATCAGGCCCACGCCGGGCAGTGGAAGCAGGCTGACCAACAGGCGGATCGCGGCGCGCCCGACGGAGGGCGCCGCCCCTGACGCATCAA
>JAKJAE010000113.1:0-2854 GCA_022707665.1 Chloroflexota bacterium | reverse complement strand
GCAACCGCCAGTGCACCAACGAGGGCACCAGCGACCGTCACGACCATTGCCGGAGCGCTGATGGCACCGCGGACGGCTGTGACGATGGGGGTAGCGATCAGGTCGAGGATCACGAAGTCGACGACAACGGCCGAAAGCCGGTGCATGACCGTGACCGGGGCCTCCTTGTGCTGCCGGGACATGCCCTGTTCGATGTAGTGGACAACACGCGAGAAGACGAGGGTCACCAGCAGGTAGACCAGTGCCACCATCGTGTAGGTCTCGAAGTAGGCGAAGGTGCGCGAGGCGTACTCGCGGCCCCGCCGGAGCATGTCCGAGATCGCCAGGACCGATACCAACGATGAGTCCTTAAGCATGGCGATGAACTCGTTACCTACGGGTGGAAGAATGATGCGCACGGCCTGCGGAACGATCACGTGACGCATGGCCTGTCCCCGCGTGAGACCCAACGCGCGTGCGGCCTCCATCTGACCCTTGGGGATGGATTGGATGCCCGCGCGGAACGTCTCGCCAATGTAGGCACCGTAGCAGATGGTGAGCCCCAGGACAGCGGAGAGGTTGGGGCCCAGCTTCAGGAAGCGCGAGAGCGCGTAGTAGATCCAGAAGAGCTGGACCAGGAGAGGGATACCCCGGATGATCTCGACGTAGAGCGAGGCTGCCACGTTGATCGGCAGGGATGGCGCACTCCGGCCCAGTCCCGCGAGGAGCCCCAGAAGCAAGGCGAAGAGCATCGACACGATGGTCATCTGGAAGGTGATCACGAGACCATCACCGATGAAGCGGGCAATCTCGGTGTAGGGATCGGGCTTGAAAATGACGCTCCCCACGATGAACGCCACGGCGAGGCCCAGCGCGATCCACCAGGCGATCATCAGGCTGCGCTCGCGCGGGATGGCTGCGCTGTCATCCTGCCAGACGTGGGTATGGGCGTGGCGGACCTCAGTCTCAATCTGGCTGGTCATTTCACCTCCTAACGGACTGGACTCAACTGTGGATGAAAGACAAGGCGGCTGCACCTACACGGCATAGGTTGGTGGCCCGGATGCGTAGGTGGCGATGGCCTGAAAGGCAGAGAACACGGCTGGGCGAGCCCGTGTTCTCTGCATCGTTCCTGTTGGCGGTCACCGGACCTCAGAGGTCAGCGAACATCGAGGGACCGGCCCAGCCCAGGCTGTGGCGACTAGCGCAACCACTTCTCCTCGAGCTCTTTGTCGACGCCTGCGGCCTGTACAGCATCGAGCCCGGCGTCGATCTTGGCCAGCAGATCGCTGTTGCCCTTCTGAACCAGGATCCCGTAGAACTCATCCGTGAAGGCATCGCCCACGATCTTGAGGACGGCCTTGTACTCCTCGCGCTGTAGCGCAAAGTCAGCGGCTACCGGCGTGTCGCAGACAACGGCGTCGATCCGACCGGCGACGAGGTCCTCGAAAGCCAACCCGACCTCATCGTACTCCTTGAGCTCGACCCCTTCCATCTCCTGGATCGCGAATGCGCCGGTGGTGCTGATCTGGGCACCCACGACGTGACCTGCCAGCGCTTCCGGGCCGGTGATGTCGCTATCGGCCTGGACCACAACGATCTGGCCCGCGTTGATGTAGGGATCGGAAAAGTCGTACTGCTCCTTGCGCTCGTCGGTGATAGTCACCGACGAGATGACGACGTCATACTCGCCGGCAGCCAGTCCGGCAAAGATGCCGTCCCAGGCCACGTTCTTGAACTCGATCTCGATGCCGGCCTCTTCAGCCACCGCCTTCATCAGGTCGATGTCATAGCCGACGATCTCCTTGTTCTCATCGACGTATTCCATCGGCGGCCACGTGGCGTCCGTGGCGACGACGATCGTACCAGATGAGGACTGACACCCCGTGACCAGGCTGGTCGCGACCAGCACGGCCAGGACAAGCAAGGTGATGCTGCGATGGACGATCTTCTGCATGTCTACTTTCCCCCTTCTTGGCCACTTCCTTGGCACCGCAATGCTGACCTCATAAGGAGGGTATTATCGCCGCAACGGGATGGAAGTCAACTAAACCGGGTGACATTCGTCGTGGATCGAGAGGGGGGGGGCGCGGTGGTCGCGGCGAAGCAGAAACCTTGCGAGGGTGCGGAAACCCTCGCAAGGTTCGGATTCGCAAGGTTCAGATGCGTGGAACAGGGCGGCCGTCTAGGGGCGCGCGGGGCTCCCATCGGGCCAGCGCGTCTGGGTCCACATCTCGATCGTGTCCTGGCAAGGGTACTTGGCCGCCAGGTCCTCGTCGATGTCGATGCCCAGGCCGGGCTTGTCGTTGGGATACATATAGCCGTTGCGCACCTCGGGCAGCCCCGGGAACATCTCGTAGACGTGTTCGGGGAAGCGGCACCATTCCTGGATGCCGAAGTTGGGCGCCCAGAGATCGAGGTGCAGGTTGGCGGCGTGGCCTACGGGCGAGGTGTCGCCGGGGCCGTGCCAGGCCGTCTTGACGCCATAGACGTTGGCCCAGAGAGCTGTCGCCCGGGCGGGCGTGATACCGCCCATCTGGCTCACGTGCATGCGAAGGAAGTCGGTGAGATGCTCTTCGATGAGCAATTTCCACTCATGCGGGCTATTGAACAGCTCGCCCATGGCCAGGCGGGTGGAGCACTGCGCGCGCATATCGCGGAACCAGGCAATGTCCTCCGGGGCCAGGGCGTCTTCGAGGAAGAAGAGGTTGATGGGCTCGACATCCTTGGCGAAGCGGACCGCGTCGATCGGCTGCAGGCGCTCGTGGATGTCATGCAGCAGCTCCACATCCTCACCGACCTCGCCGCGCACGTGCTCCATCATCTTGAGCATGCGGCGGCAGTACTCGCGGGGGTCGTAGTACGCGCCGTGAGG
>JAKJAE010000112.1:7649-7905 GCA_022707665.1 Chloroflexota bacterium | reverse complement strand
GTAGCCTCACAGCGCCGGAAACGGTCGGTGAACGCCTTGGCTGACTCGCTCCTCTCACCCCAGTAGACAGGTGTGACCAGCGCTAACGCCTCTGCGGCGCATACCTTGGCGTGCACTGCCTGGAAGCCATCCTCGACCTGACACGCGTGCGCCGTTCGGCAAGTGCCCCAGCCGTTATCGCACGCCTGGCACAGGCCGACACCCAGGTCATTGAGGCGAACGACCTCGACCTCGGCACCGCCGGCCCGTGCTCCCT
>JAKJAE010000112.1:0-7639 GCA_022707665.1 Chloroflexota bacterium | reverse complement strand
GCTGCAGTCAGCCCGTCGTGGTTGGGGCTCGTGTGGATGACCAGGATATTCATGGTTTCAGTCTCCTCTGATGGCTTGCTGGGTTATTTGATGCCGATATCATACCATCACTGACCGCCAACCTCAAAGGCACCCAAGGGCGTTCCACGATCGGCGTTGGTAGAGCCATGACAGTCCATGCCGTTCCGAAGCGCAGAGACAAGGCTTCGAGCGGCTGCTACGGGATCGGTCGCCTCGCCGACTGCCTTCACCAAGGCGCTGCCGACAATCACGCCGTCGGCGAGGCAAGCGACCTGTCCGGCCTGTTCCGGCGTGCTGATGCCAAACCCTATCGCCAGTGGCTTGCTGGTAGCGGTTCGCACCCGATTGACAAAGCTCGTCAGATCTGTCGTCAGTCTGTCGCGCATGCCGGTAACGCCCACCAGAGAGACCAGATAGATAAAGCCATCGGAGCGCTGGGTTACGATCCCAACCCGTGCAGCATCGGAGGTAGGCGCCAGCAAGAAGATGAGGTCGAGATTGACCGCTCTGAACAGCGGCTGCACTGTATCTGCTTCCTCGGGGGGAAGGTCTGGGATGATGATGCCGTCGATGCCAGCAGCAGAAGCATCTCTGGCGATATGCTCAATCCCGAACTGGAGGATCGGGTTAAAGTAACTCATTAGGACGAACGGTAGCTTTGTCCCCTCGGCGCGCAACGCTGCGGCCTGGGCCAGGCCTAGCTTCAGGGACATGCCGTTCTCCAGCGCTCGCTGGGAAGCAGCCTGGATCGTCGGCCCATCCGCCAATGGATCACTGAACGGAATGCCTAGCTCGATCAGGTCGGCGCCCGCCTCGGCAATGACAGGCACCAGTGAGAGCGCACTGTCGCGCTGCGGGTAGCCCATCGTAAGGTAGGGCATCAACGCCGCGCGCCCGGTCCGTCTCAGTTGTCGGAACGTGGTTTGAATGCGGTTCAAAGCGGCCTCCATGGAATCAGCGAGTCAGGAATAGGGAATCAGCGACAGAAGAATGGCTATCCTCCGTATCACTCGGCATTCGTACTATGCTGCGGAAGTCAGACGCTGCGCAGTTACAGCCTACACGCTTACACCCAGTGCCCCCGCCACCGTATGCATATCCTTGTCGCCGCGTCCGCTGATGTTGATGATGATCAAATCGTCAGGCGACATCTGTGGCGCACGTTTGATGGCTTCGGCGACAGCGTGGGCGCTCTCCAGTGCCGGGATGATGCCCTCGAGTTCGCTGAGTCGTTTCAACGCATCCAGCGCCTCGTCGTCGGTGGCATACGTATAACTGGCACGGCTCACATCACGCAGCCATGCGTGCTCCGGCCCTATGGCGGCGTAGTCCAGCCCGGCCGAGATGCTGTGGGTGAGGGCGATTTGGCCGTTAGCATCCTGCAGCACGTAGGTCCGGGTCCCATGCAAAACACCCAACCGTCCCCTTGTGGGGTCGGCAAAACGAGCCGCATGCCGCCCGTCTTGGATTCCTGTACCACCCGCTTCCACGCCGATCATGGCTACGCCTGGGTCACCCATGAAAGGATGGAACAGGCCGATAGCATTGGAGCCGCCACCGACGCAGGCGACGAGGAGGTTGGGCAGCCGGCCCTCGGCATCGAGGATCTGTTGGCGCGCTTCGAGGCCGATGATGCGCTGGAAGTCGCGAACGATGCGGGGATAGGGGTGGGGCCCGAGCGCCGAGCCGAGCAGGTAATGGGTGGTTTGGACGTTCGCGACCCAGTCGCGGATTGCTTCGTTGATGGCGTCCTTGAGGGTACGGCTGCCGCTATCAACGCCGCGGACATCCGCTCCGAGTAGCTTCATACGGAAGACGTTGAGTTTCTGGCGTTCCATGTCGGTGGTGCCCATATAGACGACGCAGTTCAGCCCCAGCAGCGCACAGGCGGTAGCTGTTGCCACGCCGTGCTGGCCCGCGCCGGTCTCCGCCACGATGCGCTGTTTCCCCATTCGTTTGGCCAACAACGCCTGGCCCAGCGCATTGTTGATCTTGTGGGCTCCCGTATGGGCCAGATCCTCGCGTTTGAGGTAGATCCGCCCCCCCCCCAACGCGTCGCTCAGGCGTCGGGCCCGCGTCAATGGTGTGGGTCGGCCCGCATAGGTCTGTAGCAGGCCGTCGAGCTCCGACCGGAACTCGGCATCTGCCTGAGCCTGCTCGTAGGCGACCTCCAGCTCTTGTACGGCAGGCACCAGAATCTCCGGCACGAACCTGCCGCCATAGGCGCCATAGTAGGGGCCATTGGACAACGCGGGTAACTCGTGGGTAACAATCATTAGTCTGCTCCGTGATCGTCAGTATTTGGGTGCACTGCCTGGACAAAAGCCCTGATCCTTCCGTGATCCTTGCGGCCCTGTGCCGCCTCAACGCCGCTGGAGACGTCAACTCCCCAGGGGCGCACACTCACGATGGCGTCGGTTACATTGTCCGGGGTCAGGCCACCAGCCAACAGGATAGGGCACTGTTGTGCCAACCATCGCGCGACGGCGACATCGGCGCGCTCCCCGGTGCCCCCCACGTAATGTGGATGGTACGCATCGACCAACAGTTGGGGATGGTCCGAACGTTGTGGCGCGGCGCACCCAAAGCTGCGGTAAGCTACAGCCGCTTCGTCCAGCGTCCGGGGCCGGATCGCTTTGAAACCATTAGGGCGCAGCGCGGTAATGACATCGGGCGATTCGTTACCGTGCAGTTGGGCAAGGTCTAGCCCCGATCGCGCAATGGCTTCTCTCACAGCAGCCACGGGTGCATCCACGAATACCCCCACACATCGGGGCGCGTTGACGCCGAACTCCGCCCGGAGCGCCTGTATGATCAATGCCACGGCATCGACGCTGACGTAGCGCGGGCTGCCGGGGTAGAGGATGAACCCCAGGAAATCTGTACCAGCCCCGGCTGCACACAGGGCGTCCTCAGTGTTGGTGATACCGCAGATCTTGACTTTGGTCATAGACCGTTTCCCTGGTCGTGACGATGCGGGGTCGCGGTCGACGCGAGTCCCAAGACGTCACGAGTAACGAGTGCCGGCTGACGATTGATCCCAAAGATTCCCGGTCTTTGCGTCGCTGATTCGTCCATCTGCTGATTCTCCCTATTCTCCGGTGCTTTCATTCCTGCATTTCCACTCCCGCCTCTACCAGCGACCGCACCATCGCTGCTGTGTCGCATGCGGTCACCAGCGCAGTGCCGACCAGCATCGCGTCCACGCCGATTTTGCAGAGACGAGCCACGTCGGCGCGAGTGTGGATCCCGCTCTCGGCGATGACGATGATGTCGTCAGGAACATGAGGACGAAGGGTTTCGGTCGTGTCAAGACTGACGTCGAAGGTGCGCAGGTTGCGGTTATTGATGCCGATGAGCTGGGGGCTGACGGCAAGCGCCCGATCAAGCTCCGCACGGTCGTGGACCTCGACGAGAGCGACCATACCCAGGTTGTGGGCCAGCGTCTGGAGGTCGCACAGGGCACGGTCCTCCAACGCGGCGACGATCAGAAGGATCGCGTCCGCACCGTAGGCACGGGCCTGGTATACCTGATAGGGGTCCAGGACGAAATCCTTGCGCAGCACGGGGATGGACACCGTGTTCCGGACGGCGCGGAGGTCCGCCAGGCTGCCCCTGAAGAAGCGCTCGTCGGTGAGCACGCTGATCGCCGCGGCGCCATTCCCGGTGTAGGTCGCTGCCTGCGTTTCTGGGTCGAGATCTGGTCGTAGCGTGCCTTTGCTGGGCGATGCCCGTTTCACCTCCGCGATTAGACCGATGCCGGGAGCCCTCAGTGCGGCAGCGAAATCCCGTGGTTGATCGGCGGAAGCTGCCGCACGCCGCATCGTCGCCAGAGGCTGCACGGCCTTGTCGTGCGCGATCTCCTGCAGTTTATACGCGATGATCTCGTCTAGAATGGTTGCAGTCGTCGTCATGGCTGGCTATGGCACGCTACGCGGCCTGTCCACAGAACTGCTGGCTCAACTTGGTCAGCTCCTGCAGCTTGCCGAGGGCTGCCCCGCTGTCAATGCTATTGGCCGCCTGGGCGATGCCCTGCCGCAGATCGGATGCCATCCCTCCCACCAAAAGTGCGGCAGCAGCGTTGAGCAAGACTACGTCTCGGCATGCGCCGCGATCGTGGCCGGAAAGCACAGCCCGCGTGATCGCTGCGTTCGTGTCCGGATCGCCGCCTCGGAGCTCCTCTCTGGCTGCAAGGCCGAAGCCTACGTCTCGCGGATCCAGGATCTCGGTCACGATGACACCGTTGGTCTCCCCGACACCGAAGCGGCTGACGCGATTCGGACCCGTTGTGGTAAGTTCGTCGAGTCCCCCGTGACCGTGCACAACGTAGGCGGCGCGCGAGCCCAGTGCCTTGAGCACGCGGGCGAGAACATCGGTCAGGTCGGGATCAAAGACGCCCAGGAGTTGGACCTTGGTGTCTGCGGGGTTGGTCAACGGGCCAAGGATGTTAAAGATCGTCCGCACCCCGAGCTCTCGACGCGGGCCGATGGCGTGTTTCATCGCGGGATGAAGCAGCGGGGCAAACAGGAAACCGATGCCGACCTCATCGATACAGGTGGCTACCTGGTCCGACGTCAGATCCAGGTTGACGCCCAGGGCTTTGAGCACGTCGGCACTGCCCGAACGGCTGCTGACGCTTCGGTTGCCGTGTTTGGCGACGCGGAGACCCGCCCCGGCGACCACAAAGGCCGTTGTGGTCGAGATGTTAAACGTCCCTGCTTTGTCACCGCCGGTGCCGCAAGTGTCGATCAGGGCATCGTGGCTGGGTCGAACCCTGGTGGCTGCACGTCGCATCGCCCGTGCGCAGCCAGTGATCTCGTCGACCGTCTCGCCCTTGGCGCGGAGGGCGATGAGAAACCCGGCGATCTGCGCGGATGTGGCTTGCCCGTCCATCACCTCGCTCATCACGACCTCGGCCTCTTCTACCGATAGGGACTGCCCCGCAAGTAGCTGCTCAATTGTTTCGCGGATCATAGTGACCTCCGTATGTCTCAAGGAAATTGCCGAGGATCGTCTTGCCGTGTTCGGTCAGGATACTCTCTGGATGGAACTGCAGGCCGACCACCGGCGCGCTTTTATGCTCCAATGCCATAATCTCCCCCTCGGTCGTGAAGGCTGTCACCTTGAGGCAGTCGGGCAGCGGCTCGTAGACAAGCAGGCTGTGGTAGCGCATCCCGGAGAAGGGGCTGGGCACGCCGTTGAAGATGGCGCGACCGTAGTGGTAGATAGAGCTAGTCTTGCCGTGCATCAGGCGCGGCGCGGCGTCGACCCTGCCACCAAAGGCTGCTCCGATGCACTGGTGGCCCAGACAGACCCCCAGAATCGGCGTGGTGTTGTGAAATGCGCGGATCAGATCCACGGAGACGCCCCCATCTTCCGGCGTGCCCGGTCCGGGCGAGATGATGATATGGCTGGGATGGAGCCGCCTGATTTCGTCCAGCGTGACCGCATCATTACGCCTTACGACGATATCGGCACCAAGTTCGCCCAGGTATTGCACCAGGTTATACGTGAATGAATCATAATTATCGATCATCAATATCATTGCCTTCCTCCCTCTCCCTCAGATTCCTTCCTCTGCCATCTGAATGGCTACACTGAGCGCCCCGGCTTTGTGAAGCGTCTCGTGATACTCGCGCTCCGGATCGCTGTCGGCAACGATGCCGGCACCGGCCTGCAGGTAGGCGGTTTTCCCCCGCATCACGATGGTGCGAATCGTGATACACGTGTCCATATTCCCGTTGAAGCCGAAATAACCGACAGCACCACCATAGGGACCGCGACGCAGTCCCTCCAGCTCCTCGATGATCTCCATCGCCCGGACCTTTGGTGCCCCGCTGAGGGTGCCTGCCGGGAAAGTGGCGCGCAGCAGATCGAAAGCGTCGAGGCCCTCGCGCAGTTTTCCTTCGATGTGGCTGACGAGATGGATGACGTGGGAGTAGTGCTCGGTGACAAACAGTTCCGGGACGTGGATAGTGTTGAACTCACACACGCGGCCCAGGTCGTTGCGACCCAGGTCCACGAGCATCACGTGTTCGGCGCGTTCCTTGGGATCGGCCAGAAGCTCGGCCTCCAGCTTCTGGTCTTCCGCGAGGTCCTTGCCCCGGGGACGAGTCCCCGCGATGGGCCGGATGGCGGCGGTCCGGTCCTGCAGACGCACCAACACCTCTGGCGATGACCCGATCAGGTAGGTCTCGGGTTCACCACCGAGGTCGAGGAAAAACATGTACGGGGAAGGATTGATGCGGCGTAGCGTGCGGTAGATGTTGAAAGGCTCGGCATGTGTAGGCCTTGCCAGGCGTTGGGAGAGAACGACCTGGAAGACATCGCCCGCCTTGATGTAGGCTTTGCCCGCACGCACCGCGGCCTCGTACTGAGCTTGGGTCATCGTGGAGCTTAGTACGTGTCCACCACCGCGCGCCTCACTGGGTGACAGGATCAGCGGGCGCTGAAGTCGCGCCTCGAGTGCATCAAGCTGGGCTGTCGCCTCGTCGTAGGCTGCGTCGATGTCGCAGCCTTTGGGGATGTGTGCATTGGCGAAAAGTAGCAGCCGATGCTGCACATGATCGAAAACAACAAGGGTGTCGGTGACCATGACGTGCAAGTCGGGCATGCCCAGGTCGTGATGGCCTTCGTTGCCGGCCGTGTCGGGCAAGCGTTCGAAGAAGCGTACGAGATCATAGCTCAGGTAGCCCACAGCCCCGCCGAAGAAGCGCGGCAGGTCCTTAACCAGTTCGTTGGACGGTGCTATGGGTTGGAACCAGGCCAGCTCTGCCTTCACCACATCCAGCGGATCCTCACCGTCGGTTAGCTGTCGTGTCTCGGCATGCCCGTTGGTGACGATCATCACCTCGCGTCCGCGGGTGATGATCTGGCGCTTGGGGTTGAACCCCAGGAAGGAATACCGCCCGATTCGTTCCGCACGTTCGACGCTCTCTAGCAGGAAACTCGGACCCTGGTCGCGTAGCTTGAGATAGACCGAGACGGGTGTCTCCAGATCTGCCGCCAGCTCGCGGTAGATGGGCACGAGCACGCCTTGTGCTGCGCACTGATGGAACTTCTTCCGCGACATAGACCGTGAATCTGTATCCATGGTTGCCCCTCGATCTCATTTCTGGCAAACAAAAAACGCCTCTCATCCCTGTTAGGGACGAGAGGCGTTTCGCTTCCCGTGGTGCCACCCTATTTGAGCTGGGGGGTATAGTCCCCCTATAAACAGAAAAATCGCGTCACATGACGCGATTAGCCAGCTCCACTCTTATTGGTACGGGTTATGCTAGACCAATCCCACAACCGATACCCTCTGCCTTGATAACGGTGGCGACTCCGGCCAACCCCACCCAGGTCCGTCTTCGGGTCCCTGTTCGGGTTAGCAGCTCCCCGGTCCATTCACACCTGCCGTCTGCGAGTGAGCTTCCACCACAGGGCTCACATCTCTGGCGCACGTACCGGCGTTACTACTCCGGATCAACGCTATTCTGTATTCAGATTGTGACCATAATACCCGAAGCTCTGGTGGATGTCAAGAGCGAAACCGGACCGGGGTGTCCGTCAGATTTCCGCATCATTAGTGGCAAACACGGCCAGACTTGGGCAGGCGCTCCCTGCGTAGGGCGAA
>JAKJAE010000111.1:318-7909 GCA_022707665.1 Chloroflexota bacterium | reverse complement strand
ATGTCGACGGTGACCACATCAAGACCCTGCTCTACACGCTTTTCTGGCGATTGATGCGTGTGATGGTCGAAGACGGACGGCTCTATATCGCACAGGCCCCGCTTTACCAGGTCAGCAACGGCAAGAACAGCCAGTATGCTTACTCGGACGCAGAGCGTGAACGGATCATCAAGCAATGGGGCGCCAACAAGGTCACGACCCAACGATACAAGGGTCTGGGCGAGATGAATCCGACTCAACTGCGTGAGACCGTGTTCAAACTCGGTAACCCCGATCCCTGGTTCAACGAACACCTGCTGCGCGTGACGGTCGCCGATGTCCACGCAGCGAACACAACCGTCTCGCTCTGGATGGGCGGGAGCCCCTCCCAGCGGCGCGAGCGTCTGATGACCTATTGGGACAGCGAAGGACTCGAGGACAACGGCGGGGCTGACTAGCCCCCCCACCTGCGGTCTGGCTTATCAGGAAGGAACTAAGTATGGCAGCCATTGCAGCCAATGTTGACGAGGCCTATACCGACACGATCGAGCTCCATCGTGACATGACCCAGGCCTACATGGGATACGCGCGGGAGACGATCTCCGACCGTGCCCTCCCCGACGTACGCGACGGGCTCAAGCCAGTGCAGCGACGCATCCTCTATGCGATGCACGATCTGGGGCTCCTGCACAACCGACCTCACAAGAAATCCGCCCGCATCGTCGGTGAGGTGTTGGGCAAGTACCATCCGCACGGTGATAGCTCGGTCTACCTCGCCATGGTCCGCCTGGCGCAAGACTTCGTGATGGAGGCACCGCTGATCGACGGTCAGGGAAACTTCGGCTCGATCGACGGCGATGCGCCTGCCGCGATGCGATATACCGAGGCGCGACTGACCGCTGTCGCCGAGACGATGCTTCAGGATCTCGACATGGACACCGTCGCCTGGACCGAGAACTTCGACGGCAGCCTTCAGGAGCCAACGGTCCTGCCCTCCGTTCTTCCCAACTTGCTGGTCAACGGCGCCGATGGCATTGCCGTCGGTATGGCAACCAAGATCCCCCCGCACAACCTCGGCGAGGTCTGCGACGCGGTCGTTCACGTGGCCAAATCCTGGACGCGCCGCAATGAGATCACGGTGGACGAACTGCTCGAGATCATCCCCGGGCCAGATTTCCCCACCGGAGGTCTCATCTACCGCTACCGCGATGAGGGAGAAGGAGAGCCCACGGACTCGATCCGCCAGGCCTACGAGACGGGCCGCGGCCTCATCGTGATGCAGGCGCACGTCGGGCTTGAGGATATCGGGGGTGGGAAGAGCAACATCATCGTGTCAGAGCTCCCCTACGCGGTGCTCAAGACGACGGTCATCGAAAAGCTGGCCCGAGAGATCCGCGATGGTCGCCTGACCGGCATCACCGATCTGCGCGATGAATCCGACTACACCGGTATGCGGGTGGTGATCGAAGTCTCGCGGAATGCCGATCCCCACGAGGTAATCGCGGAGACGCTCAAGTACTCACAACTCCGCGAGACCTTTGGCGTGATCAACCTGGCGCTCGTACCCACCAGGGATGGTGGCACGCGCCCGACCTATCTCTCACTTGCGGAGATGCTCATCCATTTCGTACAGCACCGGCTCGAGGTGATCGAGCGGCGCAGCATCTACGAATTGGCACAGCGCAAGGCCCGATTGCACATCGTCGAGGGCCTGCTCAAGGCGCTGGACATGCTTGACCAGGTGATCGACACGATCCGGCGGTCGCGGACAGCAGAGACAGCCCACGACAACCTGATGAGCAAGTTCGGGTTCACCGACCCACAGGCCACGGCGATCCTCAACATGATGCTGCGGCGCCTCGCTGCGCTCGAGCGTCGCAACCTCGTGGACGAAGCCAAAGAACTGCGCGACCGCATTGCCTACCTCGAAGGACTCCTCGGTTCCGAGCAGAAGCGGCTCCAGGTAGTCATGGAAGAGACAACCGAGCTCAAGAAGGCCTACGCTACCCCTCGCCGCACGGTGATCATCGACACCGAGGGCAATGCAGCCGGGAAGGGTACCTTCACGACCCAGGCCGATCTGGTCATGCCAGAGGGTCGCCAATTGGTGATTCTGACGCCCAATGGCGTCCAGCGCCGTGACGCGTCCGGGTACCAGTACCGCGTGGACGATGGCCTGACCAGCAGGGCCCCTGTCGGGGGCGGCCACCTTGCCCACCTGACAGTGGAGCCCAGCGAGCAGGTGCTCCTGTTCTCCAGCAAGGGGAAGGTGTGGAAAGGTGCTGTAGGCTTCATCCCCGAGGAGGCCTCTCCTCAGATGCTGGGACTGGCACAGGATGAGACCATCGTCGGTGCCGAGATCTTCAAGCCCGGGACCTGTCTGGTGATGATCAGCCAGGCCGGCAAGATCAAACGGACCAAATCGGAGGATCTGTCGCTGATTGATCGCACGTGGGACACGATTATGGGGCTATCCGATGGAGAGCCCGACGCCCTCTTACTTGGATCACTTGCTGACGACAATGCACAGATTCTCTTCTACACCAAAGAGGCCCAGGCATTGCGCGTCGATGTTAACACGGTCAACCCGCAACAAACCGGGTCCGCATCCGGCGTCGCAGGCATCAAAGTCCGCGAGGATGACAGGCTCCTCGGTGCGGCAGTGATCCCCGACGGGGCCAAACAGGAAGCGACGCTTCAGGTCGTCGTCGCTTCGGAGAACGGATACGTGCACCGCTTCCCCCTGACCGAGATCGGCGTGAAGGGTCGTGGCAGCATGGGCATTCGCTGCTTGAAGGTCTCGAAGAGCGCCGGGAAACTCGGAGGGCTCGCCGTGGGTCACGAAGACGACGGGGTCGACATCTACCTTGCCGATGGACGCCGGTTCCACAGCGCAATCAAGGCCATCCCGCTGACCGCACGCGATGTGCAGGGCGACCGGCTGATCAAAGACCCGAAGAAACAGCCTGTGGTGCAAGCGGTGGTTCTCTAGGTGCAGCGAGCTATCCGCGGTCGGCTTCACGCACAGGGCGAGCCCGGTGCGAAGAGGCAATCGCATCTTGCCCGCTGATCGTTCAGTCCAGTAGAGGAGGCATAGCGTGACCGAGACCAAGCAGACCGTCCTTCCACGTTGGCGCGGGTTCAACCTGCTGGAGATGTTCACCACGCGCGACTCAGGCGACTTCAGCGAGGATGACTTCCGCTGGATCGCCGATTGGGGCTTCGATTTTGTGCGAATCCCTGCGTGTTACACGCTCTGGATCGAAGATGGCGATGTCTACAAACTCCATGAGCCAATGCTGGCCAAGATCGACCGGGTCGTCGACTTGGGCCAGCGGTATGGCATCCACGTCTCGTTCAACTTCCACCGCGGCCCCGGGTATTCGGTCAACCGCGAGCGTCAGGAACCGTTCAGCCTCTGGAAAGACGAGGCTGCGCTCGACGCCTTTGTCTTTCACTGGGAGACGTTGGCACGGCGCTACAAGGGGATATCCTCAGAGGCGCTGAGCTTCGACCTGGTGAATGAGCCGCCGTCGCCCAGTCCCGAGGTTATGACCCGAGAGGATCACGCACGCGTCGTGCGCGCAACCGTGCAGGCCATCCGGGCGATTGACGCAGACCGGTTGATTATCGCCGATGGCCTTGGATACGGACGGCTTCCGATGCCGGAGCTTGTGGATCTCGGAATCGCTCAGAGCTGCCGGGCGTACGAGCCGATGGGCGTTAGTCACTACAAGGCGGATTGGGTCCGGGGCGAGAATTGGCCCACGCCTCAATGGCCCGGAGGCTGGCACTATGGCGCCACCTGGACGCGTGCCGACCTGGAGGCTGCCTATGCGCCGTGGGCCGAGATTGCCGCACAGGGCGTGGGCGTGCACTGTGGCGAGGGCGGCGCCTTCAGACATACCCCGCACGCCGTGGTACTGGCCTGGTTCCGCGATGTGTTGGAGATTCTCACCGAGCACAACATCGGCTTCGCTCTCTGGAACTTCCGGGGATCCTTCGGCATCCTTGACTCGGACCGTGCGGATGTCGACTACGAACCGTGGCACGGGCACAAGCTCGACCGGGCGTTGCTGCGCCTTCTTCAAGAGTTCTAGTCCCCAAGAGCCCGGGGCGCTCTGAACGCGTCCCGGGCTCATCATCAATCAACCGGCAGCGCACCACCCAGCATGCGCGAGTGGAGCGCTTCCTGCAGCCGGCGTGTGACCGGCCCCGGCCGCCCTGCCCCGATCGGCTGTCCTTCGATCTCGATCACGGGCATCACACCCGAGGTCGTTCCCAGGAACATCACCTCGTCGGCTTCCAACAGCGCTGTCCTGGTGATGGCGCGCTCAGCACACGGGATCGAGAGTTCGTGGCACAGCCGCAGGACGACGTCGCGCGTCACACTGCCCAGGATCTCGGAAGTCAGCGGATGGGTGACCATGGTACCGTCCAGAACCGCACAGACACCGGTATGCGATCCCTCGGTTACAGTGTCATCGCGCACCAGGATAGCGTCGTAGGCCCCCGCTTCTTTCGCTCTCTGCGTCGCCAGCACATTGCCCAGAAGGTTTAGTGACTTGATGTCGCAACGCCCCCAACGGATATCCGGCACGAAGAGTGCGCGCACACCGTGCTCCCAGAGTGCGACCGGCGGTGTGTACGGCTCTGCGGTCGCATAGATGGTCGGAGCCGTATCCGGGTCAGGAAAGGCGTGTTCGCGTGGGGCGACGCCTCGAGTGATCTGACAGTAGATCCGGGCTGGCCCCTGCGTCAAGCCGTTCTGCAAGAGCAACGTCTCCATCGCGGTCCGCAGCCGCGCCAAATCCCTGAAGGCGATCCGCAGCTCCCCAAGGCTGTGCTCCAGCCGCGCGAAGTGCGCGTCCGCCTCGAAGAGCTGGCCACCCCATGCATGGATCACCTCATAGACACCGTCACCAAACAGAAAACCCCGGTCATCGGGCGAGATGCGGACCTCGTCCTTGGGCATGAAGCTATAGTTGTAGTAGACGATCATGAACACTCCCCGCAGCTCAGAGCTGGCCCCGCGCGCGGCAGTACGCCAGCAGACTCTCCCGATGGACCAGCCAGAGTCCCCGGATCTTTTCCGAGCGCACGACGCCCTCTCGCGCAAGCCATCGTATGTGGGCGACCGTGTAATCCGTGACCTCGCTGGCCTCTTCCGTCCCGATCCATCCGTGAAGGTAGGCGAGGAGCAACTCCCGATCGAAGCGCCAACTGTCGCCCTCCTGTCGAGCCCCCACGCGGCCCTCAGCAGCCAGCTTGAGCAGGTAGGTCGACCCCCACCCCGTGAGCTGCATCGCCTCGAGCGGCGTGATCCACACAAGCTCAGCGCCCGGGTCAAACGGGACGTCCGACAGGTGGATGTCGGGTCGGAGCTCCTGGACCATCCGGATGAGCTTGGGCAGCCTGTTCCGGTGCTCGAAATAGAGCACGAACTCGCGCGCCCGATCGCTCTTGCTACTGCCGGACAATGCCTCGTAATCGACGCCCGCGTCAAATGCCAGATCGCGCAGCTCCCCCTCAGTGAAGCGCTCGACAAGGATCCGCCGCAGCTCGGACCGCTCAATCTGTTCCATCATATGCCTTCATACCCTACAGGAACCACCCTCAAGAGGCAGCCGCAACGCAACCGTATGCGGCGATTGCCAGTGCCACCCGCCATCTTAGCACGGGAACCTGCACCTGTATAGAAGCTTTCCGCCAGTCAGAAGGCAGCTACAATGAACCACAGGATAGGCGCATTCGGTGCGATCGCCCTTTGCGCTTCCACAGCCACTCAGATCGCGCCCGACCTTGCGCGGCACATTCGAGACACAAGGAAGGAACCAACCATGACCGATCTACAGATACGTACCGCTGTGGTCACAGGCCAGCACGCGTTTGACGTCCCTGCCTTCACCCGGCTCTTCCGGGTGCTCCCCAATGTCGATGCCTACGTCCAGACCCTCGACGACCTTGTCGCCGACGTTGGCAATGCGCGCGACTGGTACGAAGTGATCCTCTTCTATAACTTCCACCAGGGCGCCCCAGGTCAGTCCGGGCAAGAATCGTGGTGGGATAAGGGCGCCCGGGCTGCACTGGAGCGGTTAGGGCAGACCGAGCAGGGAATCGTGATCCTGCACCATGCCCTGATGGCCTTCCGCGAGTGGCCTTTCTGGTCGGATCTCGTCGGCATAGAGGAGCGTGGCCTTGGGTACCATCACGACCAGCGCATCACGGTTCACGTCGAGGATCCGGTCCATCCCATTACCCGGTCCCTGGTCGACTGGACGATGACGGATGAGACCTATATCATCAATGAACCCGGCTCCGGCAACCAGGTCCTGCTTACGACCGATCACCCCAACAGCATGCGCAGCCTCGCATGGACCAGGTCCTTTGGCGAGGCCAGGGTCTTCTGCTTTGCCTCGGGACACGATGGGCAGGCCTTCACCAACCCACACTTCCGCACCGTCCTGTCGCGTGGCATCGCCTGGGCAGCCCACCGGGAGTAGTCGCTGTCTGACGCTCACGATGGTCACAGAGGCGGCGCACCGCATGTCTGGCATGCTGCACGCAATACACCGCAGGTGCGCCCCCTGCCTCAGCCTCCCATAGCCTAAGGAGCTACACGATGATCCAGTTGACTGAGAAGGGCTTGATTGCCACATCACCGACAACCATAGTGGAATTCGAGGACGCACGCATCGTCGCGATCCGCGACGCACGCACAGGCGAGCCTTTCCTCGATCGTGCCCTCGGCGCAGACGTGCCCGGCTTCGACCTCTTCCACCAGACCGGCAAGGTCTCGCCCCTGGGCATCCATCCAATGGCGAGCCACGTCCACACGACGCTGCTCACCGACCACATTGCCGAGATCGTGCTCGAGGACTGGGAGGCCGATGTCAGCATCCGTGTGAGCATCGACGAGGCCACCGGCGACATCGTCGTCGAGCCCTCAGCCTGGACGATGCAGGGCGGCGTCGCCGGGCTCGGGCTCAACATCGCCGGCATCCGCCAGGATCTGGATGTCATCGGCCCCTTCCAGCAGGGCACACGGCTGCCGCTTGCCCACCCGCAGATCGCGGGCAAGCGCGCCGCCTGGCCCAACACCTGGGAGGCCGGGTTCCTCGTTTTCCAGGGCAAGGAGTCGGGCTTCAGCGTGCAGACCTGGGATGACCGCCACATCTTCAAGCAGGTGAACGTGGGCCATGAAAAGAGTGCCCAGTCGGTGGCCTTCGTCACCCAGGCCTATGGCCCGCTCGAGCAGAACCGCTGCGTGGGCAACCTCGCCTGGCGCATCTCGGCCCATCAGGGCGACTGGACCGTCCCCGTGACCCGCTACCGCGACTGGTACTGGAGGACCTACCGTCTCGACGAGGCTGCAGCGTTACGCCCCGAGTGGCTTGATGACCTCAAGCTCGCTGTGTCCTGGTGTCCCTCGAACCCTGATCTCCTCGACGCGCTGGCCACGCGAGTCGACCCGCACGAAGTCTTCCTCCACGTCCCACGCTGGCGACCCTACAAATACGACCAGGACTACCCCACCTTCGTTCCGAGTGACGAGGGCCGTGCCTTCATCGAAAAGGCGCGAGCGATGGGATTCCACACCGCCCCCCACGCC
>JAKJAE010000111.1:0-308 GCA_022707665.1 Chloroflexota bacterium | reverse complement strand
GGGGAGCTTCGGTCCGCCGCAGAGCTACTCGCAGATGCCCGCCAACAAGGATTGGAACATCCTGGTCAACGTGCACCTGGCCTGGTCACCCTGGCGACGTCAGCTCACACGCCAGGTCGCCGATCTGATCCGGGACCTTGGACTCGATAGCATCTTCGTCGACGTCTCCCAGCTCATCCACAACAGCGACAACGCGATTCTGGAAGGCCTCACCTATGCCGACGGCTCGCTCAAACTGATTCGCGAGCTGGCTGAGCTGGCCCCTGGCTTCTGCGTGTCGGGCGAGGGCCGGAACGAGATCTCGACCC
>JAKJAE010000110.1:7645-7998 GCA_022707665.1 Chloroflexota bacterium | reverse complement strand
GGATCAGCGTGATGGACGCGCTGAGCGACGTTGAGTTCGGTCGCGAGCGCCTGATCGACATGCCAATCCCCAGCATCAGGACAGCGCTCGATTTCATGTCTGAGGGTCTCCCCAGTTGGTGCTACTACTGCTGCGGCCCACGGGGACTCTACCTGAACCGGCTGCTGGACACGCCGCTCCCCAAGATCGCCATGCACGGGTTTCTCTTCTATCGCTGGCCCTTCCAGGGCTTCCTTCACTGGGGTTACAACTACTGGTACCAATCGCAGACACGCAATCTGATCGATCCCTACACGGTGCAAGATGGGTTGGCATGGGAGCGCGGCTGGGCCTACGGCGATCCCTTCATGGTC
>JAKJAE010000110.1:0-7635 GCA_022707665.1 Chloroflexota bacterium | reverse complement strand
ATCCGGGGCCCGATGGGCCCGTGGACTCACTGCGCTGGGAGGTCTTCGCGGAGAGCTTGCAGGATTACCGTCTACTCCAAACGCTCGGCATCTCGCACGACCACGCACTCCTCGATCCGATTCACAGCTTCTCCGACTTTCCCAAGACAGCGGCATGGCGCGCATCAGCGCGCGCTGCGCTTCTGAGCGGGGTGTAGTCGTTCGTGGACGGCGGGGCGATACCGGCAGTATCAGTAAGGCGATGAACAGGTTAACCGATTCTGCCGGCTCCTCCGGCAGGCCTGCGTGGGTTCGCGGCATCGCCCGGGCGATGCCCATCGTCATGGGCTACATCCCCATTGGCTTTGCTTACGGTGTGCTGGCACAGCAGGCAGGGCTCTCGTTGTTCAACACCCTGGCGATGTCGGCCCTCGTGTATGCAGGGTCGGCCCAACTCATCGCGGCAGGCCTCTTCGCAGCGGCTGCACCGGCGCTGTCCATCGTGGCGACAACGTTCGTGGTGAACCTGCGGCACATGCTCTTCTCCGCAGCCCTCTCACCCTACCTCAAAGGGTGGCGCAAGTGGGAGCTGGCAGTCTTCGCCTATGAGCTGACCGATGAGTCATTCGCACTCCACAGCGTCAGGTTCGCCGCCAACGCCCCGAGCAAGATCGAGGTCGGCGCGCTCAACCTGACCGCACAGCTCTCGTGGATCCTTGGAACGTGGCTAGGCGCGGTTGTGGGCGGACACATCGCCGATGTCAGGCCATGGGCACTCGACTATACACTGTCCGCGATGTTCATCGCGCTGCTGGTGATGCAGGTCAAGCATCGAGTTGAAGTTGTCGTCGCACTGCTCACGGGGCTTCTCGCGGTTGCACTGACGCTTCTGAAGGTCGGGCAATGGAGCGTGATCCTTGCGACAATGGCAGGAGCAACGATAGGCGTGGCGCTGGAGCTTCTCCTGGCAAAACGGGTCGCGGATCAGGACGCCGCACAGCAGGAGGGAGCGAGATGATTAGCCAGGGAAGAGTATTCGTGACCATTGTCGGGATGCTGGTCGTCACCTATCTCCCGCGCGTTCTTCCGCTCTGGCTCTTCTCGTCGCGGGCGCTGCCGCCGCTCGCCATCGCCTGGTTGCGCTACGTCCCCGTGGCCGTTCTCTCGGCCATGCTGCTTCCGTCGCTGGTTCTCGACGAAGGGCGATTTGCGCTCGGAGGCCACAATCTCTACTTCTGGGCCGCGATTCCCACCTTCTTCGTCGCGTGGAAGACCCGAAGCCTGTTCGCTTCAGTCCTGGTGGGAATGGGAGTCGTGGCTGGTGCCCGAGCCCTTCTCAATATAGGATAGCGACACTGACTCCCAGAGCACCATACGCAAAGGGTGAAACCCATGAAGATCCGTGATATCCGCGCTGTGGGCCTACGGGGCCAGACACCCGAGGGTGGCTGGTCCGACGAGATCGAGCAGGAAGACTGCATCCACACGTTGCTCGCGGTGATCACCGATGAAGGCGTCATAGGTGTAGGGAGTGTCTACACCAACGACCAACTGGTCCAGGGCGCTTTGTCGGTTCTGAGGCCGCTCATCGTGGGCGAAAACGCGCTGGAGCCCGAGCGGGTCACAGAGAAACTACACCAGGCCACGTTCTGGATGGGACGCGGCGGCAGCATCACCCACACGATCAGCGGCATCGACATCGCACTGTGGGATATCCTCGGCAAGGCCACGGGACAACCAGTGGGGCGACTCCTGGGCGGGCGATATCGCGACCGGGTGAAGCCCTATGCGTCGCTCCTGATGGACCAACCCGGGCCACTGGCAGAGCACCTTCTTGAGATCAAGGCCCTTGGGTTTCGCGCGTTCAAGATGGGCTGGGGACCGTTCGGTCGCGTCAGCCACGCGCTCGACGAGGCCATCGTGCGTGCCGCCCGTGAGGCGATCGGGCCGGATTGCCTGCTGATGGTCGATGCCGGCGGGAGCGATGCCTTCTGGCCCAACGGCTACAAGTGGGCGGCGCGCACGGCAGAGATGCTGGCGGACTATGATGTAACCTGGTTCGAGGAGCCGCTCCAGCACGACGCACTGGATGACTATGTGCGGCTGCGGGAGCACGCCCGCGTACCGATCTCCGGCGGCGAGGTCATCACACGCCGGCAAGCTTTCCTGCCTTGGCTGCGTGCAGGGGCCTTCGACATCGTTCAACCCGATGCCACCAAGGTGGGGGGCCTTTCAGAATCGCGGCGCATCGGGTGGATGGCCCAGGCGTTTGGGATTCGCCTCATTCCCCACGGGTGGAACACGGCGGTGGGGCTGGCAGCCGATCTGCACCTGGCATCGGCACTGCCGGAGACAGATCTCGTCGAGTACATCACCGGCTCTCCCTATCTGGATGACCTGGTCGAGGGCGGCTGGCACCTGGACGATGAAGGCATGCTCCCGATCTCCGACGGGCCGGGCCTGGGCATCGCTCTGGACCTTGACGCCGTAGCCCGCTACACAAACGGCGCATGCTGGCTACCCAGGACGTGAAACCGTGGCCGTCGAGGACTTTGCCCTTGTCGAGCCGGAACCGCGCCATCGCCGAGCCTTTCTGGCGATGCTCGACGACTACAGGCGCGCAGGCGAGGAACGCTACGGCAACCTGCGGAATCTGACACCACTCAGGTTCCGTGCCTATATCCAGAAGCTGCGCGACGCCTCACAGGGGATCGGACTTCAGCCGGGGTGGGTTCCCTATACCACCCTTTGGCTTGTCTGCCCCACTGTGCCCCTGATCTTCGGATCCGTTCAGTTGCGCCACCGGTTGACCGAAGCTCTCGAGAAAGAGGGGGGCCACATCGGCTACACGATCACGCCCTCCCAACGCCGACAAGGGCTTGGAACGCTCCAGCTCGCGTTAGCCCTGGACGAGGTGCGCCGGCGACGTGAAAGCCTGGGGCTAGACCGCGTGCTCATCACGTGCAACACCGAGAATATCGGATCGGCAAAGATCATCCAGAAGAATGGCGGGATCTTCGAGAGTGAGGTGATCTCCGATTTCTCGGGCAAGCCGGTGTCGCGTTACTGGATCGATCTCTGACATCCGGCTATACTGAGGACATCCGCACCACGACAGGGGGTGCGCAGACGGGAGAAGCCCTTGGCACAGCCCAATATCCTGCTGATCTTCTCTGACCAACATCGCTTCGACTGTATCGCGGCCCACGGTCACCGGCTTGTCGAGACGCCCAACCTTGACCGTCTGGCCCGCGAGGGGATCGACTTCACGCAGGCCTACACACCCATCCCGGTCTGTGTACCGACACGGAATTCGCTACTGACCGGCACGTGGTCCACCGAGCACCACTGCATCGCCAACACCGGCACGGAGGCGCCGCGCCCGGCTGAGCCAGGTCTGGCCACCTTCAGCCGTGCGCTGAGGGAAACCGGTTACACGCTCGGGTGCGTTGGGAAGTGGGATGTACACCCCGAGCACGGTCCAACGCATCCCGATTACGGGTTCCACGACTACGTGGACATTCGGGACTATGGTGCGTGGCGTCACGAACAGGGGTTGCCGCCCCAACCCCGTGACGGCGGCTGGCTCGGGAATCCAGATCCTACCACACCACCGGAGGCAACGCGGGTTGCCTGGTGTGCCGATCGAATGATCACGATGCTGGACGCTGCCGCAGAGCGAGGATCACCGTTCTTCATCCGCTGGGATCTGAGCGAACCGCATCTACCCAACATCGTGCCGGAGCCCTATGTGTCGATGATTCGACCCGACGAGGTGGCACCGTGGCCCAGCTTTCCGGATCCTCTGACGGGCAAGCCCTACATGCAGGCGCAGCAACGCCGCACCTGGGGCGTTGATGACTGGACGTGGAAGGAGTGGGTACCCGTCGTGGCCCGCTACCTGGGCGAGGTCAGTTTGCTCGACGCCCAAGTGGGACGCGTGCTTGGCACGATCGACCGGCTGGGGCTGACCGACAACACGCTGGTGATCTATTCGACCGACCACGGGGACCTGTGCGGAGGACACGGAATGGTCGATAAACACTACGTGATGTATGACGATGTCGTCCGCGTGCCTCTGATTGCGCGTTGGCCCGGGCACATTGGCGCAGGGCAGACCTGTGATGCCTTCATCTCCCACAGTATCGACCTGGCATCAACCTTCTGCGACGTGGCCGGTGCCGAGATCCCCACGACCTTCAGGGGCCAGAGCCTCTTGCCGCTCTTCGCCGGCTGCCACGATAATGGGCGTGAGGACATCTTCTCCGTCTACCATGGCAACCAGTTCGGCCTCTACAGCCAGCGTATGGTCCGCGACCGACGTTGGAAGTACATCTGGAATGCCACCGCCGAGGACGAGCTCTATGACCTGCAGACGGATCCCGGCGAAGTGACCAATCGCGCGAGAGACCGGGCGTGTGCAGACGAGCTAGCACGCTTACGACACCGCGTCGTCGCCTGGATGGAGGCGACGCGTGATCCGCTCCTTAACGGCTGGACCCGTGCCCAGCTTCTGGAGGGGCGCACGCTCTGAGGTGATCGTTTGAGACTCACAGACCTGAAGACCCGGGCCCGATCCTGGTGGATGCGACTCGATCCCTACGTCACTCAAGGCGTGCCGCGGCGCTATCGCCTGGGGATGACCCTCTTCTGGTGGTATGGCGTCCTCATCTCGATATCGTCTGCCTTCGTCGACAACTTCGTTACGCTGTTCGTGCTGGCCCTGGGCGCGACAAGCCTGCAGGTAGGCACGCTCTCCTCGCTCTCCAGCTTCCTTGGAATGCTGATGCCGTTGCCTGGCGCCCAGTGGGCAGCGCGCTGGGGCAAGCTCAAGCCGGTCGTGGTGATCTCCTATGGCCTGCGTTACGGCGTCCTCCTCCTGGCAGCGCTGGTGCCCTTCGTGCTCTCAGGCCCGGCTGCAGTCTATGTCATCATCGGGCTCTTTGCTCTACGTGCCGCCTTCCTGCACCTGGGAAACTCACCGTGGACATCGCTCGCCGGGCAGATTGTACCCCAGGACCGGTGGGGACGTTACTTCTCATCGCGCAAGATGGCCATGGCACTCGCGTCGCTGATCTTCGTCCCCCTTGCAGGACAAATGATCGACCTCTTCCCGGAGCCCCTGGGGTACCAGATCACGCTGGGGTTGGCGGTTGTGTGGGGCGCGCTGGCGCTCGTCTTCTTCGCGCGGATCCCGGAAGAGGCGGGAAAGCCCGCAACAGCATCGGGACGGCTCAACCTCGCGTTCTGGAAAGCACTCAGCAACAACCGCGCCTTCTGGCAATTCACGCTGATCAGCATGTTCTTCCACTTCGTCTGGCAATTTGCCGGCCCCTATTTCGGGGTGTACCAGGTGGAGAAGCTTGGAGCGACGCCCCGTGTGATCGGGTGGCTGGCGATCGTATCATCGGTGGCGCGCATGGCAGGCCAGGCAGTCTGGGGACGCACAGTGGACCAGCGGGGGTCCCAATGGGTCTTCACACTCTGCATGCTTCTGATCCCCGTCATCCCCTTCATCTGGCTGCCCCTGACAGCGGCGTGGCAAGTGATCTTCGTGAACATCCCCAGCGGATTTCTCTGGGCAGGACAGGAGACCGGAAACTTCAACCTGATCCTGGAACTGGCAGGCAAAGATGGACGCTCCGAAGAACAGAAGACCCAGGCCATTGCCAGCTACCACACCCTGGTGGCCATCGCGAACATCCTGGGCCCACTGGCAGGCGGCTTCGTGATCGAGGCCATCGGCTACAAATGGGCTTTCGCGCTGTCTGGCTTTGGCCGCCTGGCTGCCGCCATCCTGTTCCTGATGCTCCTCAAACCCTTCGATCTGCAGCGCCTGACCAGACGAAAGACTGCGATGCCCTAGAATCCCCCAGGAGGTCGGCAGTTCTGGGCGCAGCCGGCGCAGGGCGTTCCCAACGACGATCGGCGGGTATGCCCTGAACGGCGTCTGCCGAACCATTTGACAGAAAGCCCGCGTATGACGTATGATACGCGCGGCGGGACGGTACACCTCATCCTGGAGGCGGATGGCAGATGGCACCGGGTACGATTCAGAAGACGATCTCCCTCTTCCGCGACGCCTTCGATGGGCTGGGCGTCGACATCTCGTTATTACGCCTCGAGGCACTTGGAATCATGGTTCACGAGGCAATGACGGTTCAGGGGCGTAGCTTCCACACGCCGGAACATATCTTCAACCTTGCCGATGCTACCAACCCGGTTCAGGCCCTGGCGGCACTCTTCCACGACGTGGTTTACTACGAGATCGATCAGGGTTTCATCCCGGAGATCGAGCGCGTCCTGATGCCCTATATCGATGAGGTCGAAGAGCATCTGCAACTGGCCGCAATACCAGCGGGAACCGATCAGCTTTTCGACGTTGTGTTGAGGGTATTCGACTTCAGAGCGGGGCAGCGCCTGTCGCCAACCGGGGGCCAGAATGAGTTCCTGAGCACACTGCTGATGGTGCAGAAGCTCAAGGATACGGTCAAGCCGCGGGACCTGGTCAAGATCATGGCCTGCATCGAGGCGACGATTCCCTTTCGCGGGCCCAACGCGCAGGGTGAGTCGCACCCCATGGTTCTGGAGCGCCGGCTCCAGCAGGTCAATGCCCACCACAGCCTTCGGCTGACCGACGACGAGATCAGGCAGGCAGTGAAGTGGGCTGTCGCGTTCTCGAACAGAGACGTCGAGAACTTCTCTGAACGCGACACAGGGCGGTTCCTGGACAACACATGGAAGCTATTGCCCGAGACCAATGCCTCACTACGCCTTCACGGCATCTACACGATTGGCAGCTACCGCAAGGCGCTTCAGAAGATGGAGGCATTTCTTGGCCATCTGGACCCCGACACGGTCTTCAACCAGTATATGGATGAACCTCCGCCGGGCGAGTATGAGCGCATGGTCGCACTTGCCCATCGCAACGTACAGACCGCGCGCCAGTATCTGGGGTTGAAGCTCCTCGCCATCGGCATCCTCGAAGCGCTTGCGGTCATCACAGGGGGGGACGCACCCGTGGCGTTGTTCATGGGAGCACTGCGCGAGGGGGAAGACAGCCAGAAAATGGAAGAGTACCTTCCTGATTTCCCGGTCGCCTCTTCGGTGGACGAGTCATCGACCCTGTTCGGGCTGCTTGCCTTTGGTCGTGCCAGCGCCTCCAGTTTCGATCTGCAGAACTCGCCGCTTTCGCTGTACATCTTCAGGCTGTTGGGCTGGGAACGGGCCCGTGGGTTATTGTCGCACGCGAAGGCGATGTTCCACGGTGACGTGGACGCATGGACGTTTCTCGACCTCTTGCCCTCAGAATTGGTGACCACGGTGGCCAATGCCTGCGCAGAGTTGGCAACCACACGCCGGGCCGCACTGCGCACCTATGCGGAGTCACGACGCTATGTATGACGCAACCACTCACTTTTCCACACTCTATCGGACCACGCGGGCAGAGTTCGCCTTTCGAGCTGAGACGACGGAGGATTGGATTGCCTGGCGCGAAGCCTTCCGCCCGCGTCTAAAACAGGCCCTGGGCCTCGACACAATGGCCGAGGACCTGGCAGGCACCCAGCCGTACGCGGAGCAGGTCTCCTCGGAGGAGCAGGGAACGCACATCCGCGAGGCATGGCACCTCTGGGTGGAGCCAACGGTGCCCCTGCC
>JAKJAE010000010.1 GCA_022707665.1 Chloroflexota bacterium | reverse complement strand
CGCTGAACATACGGTCACTTGGACAATTGCTCAGGGATAAACACCCCCTACCCACTTCGCCCGTATCCACCGTCCACCGTCGCTGTCTTTCGACTGTGGCAACTGTGGCACAGCGCCTGTAGATTCGTGGGGTCGTCCGTTCCCCCCTTCGCCCTGGCCAGGATGTGGTCTACATCCTTTGCCGCCTTCCGCTGGCACTGTTGGCAGATCGGGTGCAGGGACAGGACCAGTGCCCGCAGCTTCCGCCACCTTGAACCGTAGCCTCTACGGGCAGAAGAACCCCTGCCATCGCTGAGGATGGCTCGGGGTGTTCGGTGGGTAGGTAATCGTGATGGCAATGGAGATCCTCTTTGTCTCACAATAAGTATACATGACAAGGAGGATAATGGTCAATGAATTATGATTCGCCCATTCATGTTATATTAAAGACCTTCTTTGTCTATATAGTATATAACCATACTACATATAAAATACCCCTTTAGCAGTTATCTCCCCAGTCTCCTGATTCTCGCTACTAGACCGTGAATCAGGCAGATAGCATCCCAGTGTCTACGCTGCACCAGTTCCCCGTCTGACCTGTTGACACCCCTATCTATCCACTTCTCGGCCCACTGTAGCAACACATCGCCACTCACTGGCTCGCTGCGGCGTATGCGGACATCACTCAATACCTATTCCACCGTTGTGGCTCACGATTACCCTTTGTGGTGCGGGCAGATCGTCAGGAAGCGATTGCGCAAATAGCTTCGCAAGCGAGTATGTGGCTTCCGAAACCGGCTCGCCACCATCCCTGCCTGGGCGTGAGGCTTCATCACAAGCGCCCTCGATCAACTCCAGCAGTCTGCCTTTCATCGTGTGACCTCCTCGCCTCTTGCCGCCCTCAACCTCTCCACACACCGACACGGCCCGTTATTGCCCTGCCCATGCGGGCGTTGCACCTTGCAAGAGTTGCTGCCGCACCCACTCAGTAACTCGCCGATCTGCTGGCGCAGGCCAGCAATGATCCGGGCTTGCTCGCAGATGGCTCGATCCCTCGAAGCAATCATCACTTCGCAATCCCCATGATGGACGCAGGTATGATTGACTGACTCGGTCGGGTTGCCGCATCCGTACAGAGTGCAATGGTCCGACATAGCCATGCCACACACACAGACCCGGCTATCAGCCATGCTCATCGTGTCACCTCCTCACTCGCCATCTCTCGCAGTCGATTCAATGCCGCCTCTACGCCTGCCCATCTGCCTCCGCAATTCCCCAACGTGTCCAAGTAATCCTCCACCCGACACCGTATCGCACGCAGTCTCTCCCGCAATCGTTCGTTCTCAGCCCGCACCTGATCGGGCGGGAGAGGGTCGGGAGCAGTGCCAGACGCTCGCAATTCATCGATACGCGCCTGGACCACCCCCAACGCACACGCAGCCCCGGTATCAAAATCAGTGGTCATCTGGTGGCGTTGACGCTCAATGTTCACCCAATCCCACAGCCCCGCCGCAAACTCCTCCACTGCTCGCCGGGACAGAGTGGATGCGTCTAGCGTCAGGTCGTGAATGATCGCATCCCGCTCCTCGACTGCCTTGATGAGTGCGAAGATGTCTCTCGGAGCTAGATAGATAGCTTCGGCATCGGATGTCGGCACATCGGTTTCCACGGACACCACTAGTCGATCATTTGTGGTCGAGTCCCCTAGAATCGTCCAGTCCTCTGCCGAGATACCTCGCCATCGCTTCCGAATCGCCGCCAATTCCTGCTCTGCCATTTCCCCTCCTCCAGTAGATCATTCAGTGCAGCAAACGCCACAGGATCGCCCATGCTGGCATCGAGGTAGACTTGCCGGATCAGTGAGGCGTTGGGCTGCGGTAGGATTGGCACACTCGCCCACGCCCACGCCCTCGCACTCGGCCTCGGCCTCGCCCACGCCCACGCCCTCGCACTCGCACTCGCACTCAGCATCACTCCTCCTTCGGCCAATCTGCCGTGTCGAACCGCTCCAACAGCGTGAACCCTGTCGCGTGCATCAGCGGGACGATGTGCCCCTCGGGACATACACAGTAGTGCGTCCCGCTCGGCTTGCAGGTCGCAACCAGTTCCGTCTGGTTGGCGATGTCTCTCGTCGTAACGCAGCCGGGAGCAATCTTGAGGTAAGCCCCGCTCATCTCCTCGATGATGCCGATGACAAAATCTAGTGGGCCATGTACCAGCACGGCCATTCCAGGTCGCAGCATGATTTCACTCCTCAATCAGCCCCTCGATGTGGTCCCGATACCAGTCGGCAAGTGCCTGGCTTGCTACCAGGTCGCCAGATCGCACAGCTCGCCACAATGCCACCCTCTCGGAATGCTTGAGTATGCGACTCAGCTCGACATGGTGCTTGAGGCATTGTGAACACCCTCCCACAATGAGTCCGCAGCACCAGTGACAGGTCACCAGCAGCCAAGGTAAGGGGATAGCGTCACGTCTCACGCATGGCTGTCTGATCTTCAGCAGTATCCCGCACTTGCCCAACTCGCGGTGGTGGGTGTTGTGCAGGCGTCTGGTCCGACGAACCATGTCGATGTCCCATTCAGTTGCAGTCATGCCAGATACACCCCCTTCACACGGCGGTGGATGGGGTCGCCTGGGTCCGCCAGGATCTGCTGCACGATCTGATGACGCAGCGCATCGAGAGTAGTCACCTCAGCACCTCCGCGAATCTGTCCCCGCGATCCTCCAGCCAGTCCGCCAACGCAGCCATTGCTCCAGGGCAATCTCTCGCCGCCTCCCACAGACGAGCGAACACCGGATCAGGATAGTAGGTCGGCGGTGTTACTGCCGGATCGGTGATCTTGCATTCCGCGATCATCACCCGCCAGTTGCCTTTCGCGTCGTCGATCACCAGGGCGGGAGGCCAATCGCTGACACCCCAGGTATGCCGCCACAACAGCACCCGGCTATCCGGCTCGATCACCTCGGGAGGGATCGACCACGCCAACCGGGACATGCAGACCGTTACGCCGGCGACGCGGGCCTTTCGGTCGTCGGCTGGCATCGCTGGTGTGATCCATCCATTACTCTTCCAGCAATCGACGCACAGGCCGATCTGCATGTACGGTGGGCGGGTGATCGTCCAGTGATAGAGCATCTCTTTCGATCCTTGACAACAGCTCGCACACGCATCCCGCTGTACGTAACCCGCGAACCGCAGCAGGTCGGCGAGGTCGCACTCGACGGCATCGGTCGGAGTGCGAGTAAGAACGGCAACTCGCATGCGGCCATTTGCTGCCACATCCTGATCAGGGACAGTTGACCAGTGAGCCCTGATCGCCACCACCGTCTTCCTGTTCGTTGCCACGCGCCAGGACGAACTTGCCGACCAAGTAAGCCAACTAGGAGTGTCGTACTCGCCACCCTCATCGACGGTGCAGTATCGCTGGAGCCAGTGCGCCATCACTCCACCTCCCCCCTTGTCGCCTTCTCGATTGCATCGCGCAGCATCACCATTACCCGCGCCGCATGCCCGTCAAAATGGTCCGGGTGAATGTGGCTCTTGAGAATCGGCAAAGCGGCCCTGCATGCTTCGAGCAGGCCAGGAGCCGCAGCAATCACCTTTGCCGCCGGGTGATCTGGCGTGATGGGGACCAGGACGCCATCGGAACTGCAAGTCACCAGCATCGGACATCCAGGTGAATCCCAGTCGCTCTGGTGGTTGTCCAGCCACGCATCCAGCACCACTCTTCGCGGGCCGAAGTCCTCGACCAGCGACCAGTGACGCCCAAACTTCCGCCAGGCCCAGGGCCCCCGGCTCTGTCTCTGCCTCGATGCATTCTTGCCATCCGTCATCTCGTCTCTCCTCTCCTAGCGAATCCTTGGAGTGATCAATCAAACAGGGATGCCCTGGGCGATGCCGAGGAAGTAATCGTGCCAGTCTGGTACAGGTCTGGGATCACTCATGATTGAGACTCGCTATTCCCCAACGCACTTTGGGCCATCACATAAATGTCGGCCATCGCTAGCCGACTACCTTGCAACTGCTCCGTGACAGTCGCCGGAGTTGCGAGTCCGCCCCAACTCCCACGGTCCCGGCGTATGCTTCCCGCTCATCGCGTCACATCTCCCTTCTCTTGCTGAAGGATCACCCTGTCGATATCTCACTCGACTGCGGTCATTTCACCCATCTATCACCTTGCCCTTCTCGACGGGGTAGAAGCCTGGGTAGTTCGCCGCCCTTTCTGCTCTCGCTTCCCGAGCCAATGCAAGGATGTGGTAGGCCATTTGCTCGGCCTGTTCGGGGCGCATGCACAGGGTGAACTGCCCACCCAGTGGATCAGGCAACAGGCGCACATAGATACGGTCGCGATCAATTCGCTGACGTATCGCATGAATGAATTCTTTGCTCATCTCAGCACCTCCGCGAATGCGTCCTCTCGCTCCTCCAGCCAATCCGCGAGGGCGACCATTGCCGCCGGGTCGTCTCTGGCAGCTTCCCACAGCCGAGCAAAGAGCGGGTCGGGGTGGAACGTGGGTGGAACCACCTTCGCGTCGGCTGTCCGTTTGGTGTTGTCGGCGATCTGATCGTTGACGGTCGTCGCTCCCATCTGGCCTGCCAGATAGCCAAAGAAGGTGCCAACCGACTCTCCCTTGCCGACACCGCCGAGACCTCCCGAACCGGCCCCCTTGGCGGCGTCAGTGGCCTTCCCCGCCTTCGCGTTGAGCCCCTTGAGCCACTCGTCGATCATGCTGTCCATGTCGGCCGCGAATCGCTTGACGCCCATCTCGCCAGTAAGGGCCGACATCTGTTCGCGGTAGGGCTGGCCCGCCTTCGCGACCTCGGCGTAGTTCTGCATGCGGTCGGTCTGGAGGGCCTGCGAGATCAGGTTGCCGCGATTGTTTCGGGTGAGGTCGATCTGGTTGCCTTTCTTGTCGGCCCAGTCATCCCACTTGTTGGCGGACAGCATGGCCCGCCGTAGTCTTCCCACTGTTCCCCTGCACGATGGCTAGCCGAGTTGCGTGCAGTGTGGTCACCCTCGCCCTCCCTCAACAGGCACTTGCAGTATCACCACCTCAACCTTCCCGCCCGGCGAGCACGGCCCCCGCAGGATGCGCAGATCATCGACCTGCTCGTCATCGGCGTAAACGCCTGCCTTCAAGAGCGCGTCAAGCAGCGGCTTGAGCACGTTGTCGATGTCCCTCCTGCGATTGTCGGCCGGGCAGTAGCGCACCCGCACCTTGAGCCGGCCACGCAGCGGGAGCCGGCGGCGATCCAGGGCGGCGAGCACCATGTAGGCCACCTCCTGGCGGAACGCCCTCCCGGCCCGAGAGATCACTGTCCCACCCCTTAGGTTGCGGTAGTAGTGGTTGATCGACGGTGGAGGCGGCAGGGTGATCGCCAGCCGCGTGAACGGAGTCTGCTCGCTCATGCTGTCGCTCCAAAGAGGGAGAGTTGACGGGGGGAGGTTTGCACCTGTGGCGTCGGTGCCGAGGTGGTCGTGAGAGTGGCCACCGGCGGCGCGTCCCACCACTCCTCGCCGAACTGGGCCCACTCCCGGGGAGTGACGAGCAGGGTGATCCCTGCCAGGGTGAAACGGTAGTACTCCCTCTCCTCGACTGGCCCCTCGGTGAAGGCCGGTGGGTCGAGCGCCACCCTGGCATCGTGTGGGTCGCGCAGGGCCAGGAGCAGGATCGCGGCCTTGTGCCGGGTGATCCCCTCCTTGTCCGCCTGGGTGAGGATCGCCGCAGGTCTCGCCAGGATCGTGCCTGGCCGGTCCAGATCCCCAGGCCTGGCCTCGAGGCGGATCCCCCGCCGATCCAGGGAGGACAGCAGCAGTATCAGGTCACGCATCATCGTGCACCTCCAGCCTGGCGCGCATCCGTCGCAGAGCAACGGCCTCCAGTTGGGCTACTCGGGTGCGAGTGAGGCCCAGGCGCTCGCCGATCTCCCTGTATCCGAGCCCCTCCCAGATGCGCATCCTGACGATGTCCTGGAGGCGGCCCGGCAGTGCCTTCATCGCGAACTCAATCTGGTCGCGCCTATCCAGCATGTCGGCGGCGTCAGGTTCGCGACTAGCCATGCCAACCAGTGTCGGCCCCACATCTACAGCGGGGGAATAGAGAGCCTGGCGGCCACGTTGGACCGTCTCTGCCAGCATCCCCTGCCTCCCGCGGAATACAGCGGACGACACCGTCACCACTCCGGCCTGTTGCGCCAGTGATTCCATCGCCGCGTTCATGAGCCACTTGGCGTAGGTCGATACCTTGCCCTTCTCTGGGTCATGCCGCCGGATCGCCTCAGCCAGACCCAACTGCGCCTGCTGATAGCAGTCCTCGTAGGGCAGTCGTCGCAGGATAGGGTGCCGTTTCCTCGCGCGCAGGGCAAACCAGTGGGCCAGTTTGGACAGTCGTTCCATTTCGAGGCTCTGCTGTTCAGTGAGCATCACGCCACCTCCAAATCGGCTGGTGCATCCTCCAGAGCCCGGACTGCCACCTCGCGCCAGGGGCTCGGCTCCCCAGAGGCAGCCCTGAGCCTACGGATTGCTGGCCGGCCTGTGTCCTCGGGGATCGCCAGCTCTTGCCAGCAGCCTGCGCAATACTCGTTGCCGCTCCTGGTGGAGACGTTGACCCAGGCCTCTTGGCGACAGTGGGCGCACTTTCCGATCCTCATGTTTCGCTCCTAACGGTGTTGGCTAGAAAAAGTCGTGGGACAGTGGGACAGTTGGGACAGTTGACCTTAAGTTCTGAATTGGCAACATCTTGCAACTGTCCCAGTCTGTAGGTTCGCCTGGGACAGTTGGGACAGTTGGCGTCGGGAACTGTCCCAACTGTCCCGGCATGTGCTGGCGAGCGGGACAGTTGCAACCTGTTCGGCAGTAACAACTTGAAGTCAACTGTCCCAACTGTCCCAACTGTCCCACTGTTGCGGGTGGTGGAGGTCAGGTCTCCCATGCGCCGCCCTCCTCATCTCCAAGTGGTTCCCAGTCGGCGGGCACCGTCCAAATCCAGCAGCGGGTGAGCTTGCCCGCGCTGTCAGGCTCGTCGACTGGCTGCCGAATTGGCGGCGGGCTCAATCCCTTCACGGCCTCGTACACAGCATTGCGAGAGATGCCGGCCTTCCTCGCTGCGTCAAAGAGGTCGTTGGCCAACCAGCGGCGCTTCTTGCGGAACTGCTCGATGAGCCATTCCCTGGCCTTGTGTTGGCGGCGCTGCGCGGGGCGGTTCCCCACGGCCTGGTCGGCCGTCGTGTTCACCACTCCGAGCCACTCCACCCGGGCCATCGCCCCGGAGGGGACGATGCGGTAGGCGAGCGTGCTCGGCTCCTTGGCGAGGTTGCACTTCACCTGGGCGAAGAGCCTCCTCTCGCCGCTGCTGTCGTCCGGGTCACGGACGAGCAGATACACAGCACGCACAGCGTTGACCCAGGCGACAGAGCCCATGATCCGACCGGCGGCGCTCAGGTCGGAGGAGGTGCCCTTGTTGACGTGGGTGTTGAGCACGATGGTGCAGCCGATCTCGCCGGCCAGCAGAGAGAGCGGGTGCAGCACCTGCCGCAGCTCGCTGTTCTTGTGGTCGTCGGCCCCGCCCAGGTACGAGGTCGGCGGGTCGATCACGATCATGCCAACGTCGCCCAGCTCGGCGATGGCCCGCCGAAGGGTATCCATGCGCTGGAGGCACCAGCTGGCGTTGACCTCCGCGACGAGGAACCCGACGCGCTGCAGGTCGGCCTCCACCTCGATCAACCGCGGCACCAGCGTGTCGGCCGGGTCATCCTCGGAGCTGATGAAGAGCACCGACTTCGGGTCCCCGCCCGGCTGACCATCGGGCCAGTCTGCACCCCGGGTGATGCGCGCCGAGATGTCCAACAGGGCGAATGTCTTTCCGGTGCCTCCGGGCCCGGCGAAGGTCACCAGCTTCCCCGCCGGCAATCGCCCCGGCCACAGCCAGGCGAGCTGGCGGGGCTCGACCTGGGATGCGCGGACGATGATCGGCGCGTCGTCTGGGGCTGGCGTGGCTTCACCTGCCTGCTGTGCCGTGGCGCTCCGGGGCGGGGTGCCGTCCCATCGCGGGTTAGGCTGGTCGGCCAGATAGCCGCGCGGTCGCCCCTTGGGGTCGGGCGTCCCCTCGACCTGCTCGCACTTGCGGCGCAGATCCTTCTCGCTCCATGGGCCCTGGCAGCGTGGGTTGTAGTGCGACCAGAGCAGGTCGAAGGCACGGTCCACGGTCAGATCGAACCCCCAGAGGATCGACCTGGCCACGCTCATGGTGGTCTTGCTGCCCCCCTGCCCGTCGATGGCCGGCGGGCAGGAGGCCAGATAAGCGATCGCCCGCTCATCGATCGACGGGCCTTTGCTCGACGTGGCCTTCCCATGGAAGGGGTTCTTGCCCGGCTTCTTCGGCTCGGCGTCGAGCAAGGCAACAGCCTGGAGCTGCTCGACAGTCACTACCCGCGGCTCGTCGGGTGCGGAAAGCAGTCGGGCAGGACGGTGCGGGCGGTCCGGCGAGTGGGGCCCCTTCCGTGCCCATGTCCCCGGCAGCTTGGCGATCCGGCTGGCGTTGTGCACCTGCCGGTCCACCGCCGCCTCTCCGCAGTCATGGGCATCGCCCAGGGCGTGTAGCACCTGCCGCAGAAGAGCCTGGCTTACCTCGTCGCAGGGCAGGCCAATGCGGTAGAGGAGGTGATACCCGTTCCCGGAGTCCACCTCGATCGGTGCGGGCCAGCCGCGCCCGGCCAGCCAGTCCCGCACGCGGTCGGCGACCGTACGGGCTGACGCCTTCTCCGCTTCGCTGGCGTTGGTCCCGGTGGGGCGCGTCGGGTCCACGTCGACGAGCAGCCATCGACGCCGCAGGATGTCTCCCACCTTGGCGGCACGGTCTGCGCCGGCAGGCAGGTTGTGCGGGCTGACAGGATTCATGGTGTAGTACACGCCACGATCCCCCGACAGCTGCATTGCGGCCTCGACCAGGGCGTCCAGGTCGTTGCCGGGTCGTACACGGGACCGCCCGGAGGGCAGGCCACGCAGCTCGACGTTGGCGAGGGGATCGGCCACCAGGGCCAGGAACTGGCGAACCTGCTCTGGGTCCGCCAGCTCCGTCGATGACCCGACCGCCTTGCCTCGAAAAGGGCTGGCCATCGGTCACCTCAGAATGGGATCGCGTCCGAATCATCGCCAGCGGGCATCTCAGCGCCGGAAGGCGCTGAGGTCGCATCGTCGTAGTGATCGATGCCGCTGGCGGTATCGTCCTTGCCGCGGATCTGATGGGACGACTTAATCTCCTCGATCAGGTCGTTTCGGAAAGGGATCCAGTCCGGGATCTTGCTGTAGTCGGTGGCGGCGAGGTTGTCCTCGTCGAGATACCAGGAGATCGGCTGGCGCTTGGCGGGCGGGATGGACTGGCCCTTCATCGGCTTGGACACCGACTGCACCACGGCATACGCGCGTTTGCTGACCTGGGCGGTCTTGTGCATGACGGTAACCAGGCACTTGGCCCCGAGCATCGCATCGTAGTTGATGTCCTGCTCGTCGGTGTAAGCTGCGCCGCGGATGGCTTCAGCCGCCTTCCGAAGCTCGCCACTGGAGTGATAGCTGAGGTTGTAAGCCTTGAAGACCAGATGGTTGTTCGTTGTGCCGCTCATCTGGGCGTCGGTCAACTCCCAGACCAGCAGCACCTTGCGGAGGTCCTTGAGAACCAGTTTGCCCGTCTTCTGGTCCTTGACCTCCTCGGTGTGCGTTCCCTTGTCGATCAGCGCCACCAGAACCGCCGTGTGAGGGCCGGCATCTGGGACCTCAGTCGAGAACTTGGTGCTGCTCGCCTTGCCGCGAAATGGATTCGCCATTTCAGTTGCCTTTCATCAGTGCGTGGAATGAATCAACCCTGGGTAACAAACGTGAGCGATTGCTTCGCCCTGGTGAGGGCGACGTAGGACAGGTTCCGGGCCTGCTGCTTCTCCCAGTCGGCCTTAGGCTGTTTCGTGGGCACCTGGATCCAGTGGACCCGATCGGCCTCAAGCCCCTTGGCCCGGTGGATCGTGGAGAAGACCACCGCGCTGCCAGACCTGGGATCCGCTCCGTCCGCGAACAGCTCGGTGATCGCCGGCCCGACCTCGGAGACCTGCGAGCAGGCCCCGATCACTGCCAGGAGGCCCGCGGTCCGATCCTCGACGGACTCGACCAGGTCGTCGACGCCGTCAAGCTCCGAGAGGCGCAGCAGTTCCCGCCCCTTCCATTGCTCGATCAGTCGGGTAGCCTCGGCGCAGGTCTTCGCGTTCTCGGCGAAACGCCAGACCGCCATGAGCTGGTCGCCGATCCCTCGCCCCCGGACCTGCGCCGGGCGGCGCTCCGCGATCAGCCCCAGCGCCGCCCGGACGAGGGGAGCGTTCGCGGCGCAGAGCACGAAGTCGCCAGGGAGCCAGCCCCGCGACGCTTTGCCCTCGGGGGCTTCGCGCACTTCTCCGTCGTGGTTGCTGGCATGGGCCTCGATGTCCTGCACGTAGAGCCTGGCGAGCCTGACGTGGGACTGAGGACAGCGGAACGTGATAGTGAGGGGTAGCTTTGCCGCGCCCTCCTCACGCCCTGCCAGCATCTTCTCCAGGCGGGGGATGCCCTCCGGGTCAGCCCCGCGGAATCCGTAGATCGACTGATAACGGTCGCCTACCACCACCACACGCGACCCGTCCGTCATCAGCGGGATCAGTGCGTGCTGACATGGGTTCCAGTCCTGGGCCTCGTCGATGAACAGCCAGTCCACTGGCTCGAAGGGCACCCGCAGGATTGCAGGAATGTAGATCATGTCGTCGAAGTCCACCACGTCGAGCCACTCGATGCTGCGACGGAGCACCTCGACGGCCAGGGCGACGAGCGCGGCTTCTCGGCCGTAGGTCCGCACGTCGTAGTGCAGGCCCAGCTGGCGGATCCTCGACGAGGCCTCCGGGTCATGCGGGTCGATCGCCTGGTTCTTCGCATGGCCCACCAGGAGGCTGACCGCTTTCCGCATGTAGCGCGGCAGGTTGCGTGCCTCACGCATCTCGTCCAGCAGGATGTAGGTCTTGTTCTTCTCAATCGCAGATCTGAAGGCGTTGACCAGCGCCTTGTAGCCGAAGCTGTGGACAGTCCCGACCTCCACCCCCTCGGGGGCGTCGGCCGCGAACTCCTTCGCGTTAGCCGTGTTGAACACCGTGTACCGAATGCGGGCCTTCGGGGCCCGCTCCTTGATCCGGTGCATCCCCTCCCGTGAAGCCGAGCTCTTGGAGCACCCGGCCCGTGCCTCGCACAGTACCGACTTGCCTCCCTCCACCAGCGCCGCCCAGTAGTCGCGCTGCTGCTGCGTGGCGCGATCATCGCCGATCCGCTTAGGTGCGCGCATCATCCCTTGCATGTCTCACTCCCATCACACGGACAAGACATCCCCGCCCCCGGCACACGCCAGGCTTTGACGGTTCAAGATGTCTGAGTCGGATGGGCGGGCCACGAACCCGCCGGGGCTGCCGTTGCGGAACGGTTGCAGCCCCCGAATCGTCGCATCCGATCTGTGGCTATTGCTGCTCGGGCTCCGGTGCCTGAACGACTGGCAGCAACTCCTCCCGGTAGACGGGCACCTGCTTCGGGGCCTCGATCCCCAGGCGGACCTTCCCCCGGCCGATGTCGACGACCGTGATCACCACATCGTCGCCAATGATGATCCGCTCACCCAGCATCCGTGTGAGTACCAGCATCATGCCTCCTCCCTGTCCGCGGCCGTTATCGCTGCCATCGCTTCCACGGCAAAGGTCATCCGCTCAATGAGCAGGGCCTGGGCGACCGCAGCCCTGGCAATCGCGGCCTGGACGAACTCGGAGTGATGCGTCGAGTGCCGCCGCAGCACCTCCGCGTCTTCCCGCACACGCAGCATGGCCGCGTCTGCTGGATCCAGCTGCACGGCGGGATCCTTGTCACAGTCCGGGCAGAACTCTGGCGTCCCATCGAAAGGGCAGCGCGCCACGCCTGAACCATTGCACTTCTCGCAAGGCATTTCTCTCACCTCGTTAATGGGGTTTGGGATGCACAACGGGTTAGCAGTTGCGTGAAGGCATATTAACTTGCGGCATGCCGCAAAATCAACCGCAAATATCAAAATTGTAATTTGCGGAATGCGAATGGTATACTTGCGTAGGGCTTTGCGTCAGAAATAGCGTTGCTGGAGGCCGTGCCATGCGATCCAATATGCTCATGAGTGATCGCAAGCCAAGCAAGTCGCGGGACCGGAGAGTGACGCCAAAGCGCATGATTCGCGTCCATGAGACGCTCTGCAGCCTCTTGCAGAAGGTTGCAGACCGCAGACTCACCGACCTTACCGCCGAGGTGGAGCGAGCTGTGCGGGAGCTGCTCGAGCGCGAGGGGCTTTGGCCACCAACGCCCGACAAGTGAGACCCGCCCATGCCCAGGTACGAGTGTGAAGACTGCGGTCAGCGGTGGAGAGCATCCTCGTCTCGCCGGTGCCCAGAGTGTGGATCGCGAGACGTCGTTGAGCTGGTCGAGTCTCGCAAAACTTCCCTCTCCACTTTTCTGGGCTGCGTGTTCGGGCCGGTGATTCTTCTCTTGGTTTGCAGCGGCATTATCAATTCTCTCGGCAAGCCGTCCGCTGCGCCGAATCAACTCGCTCAACCAGTCAACAAACCCGCCGCCCCGCCGCCACCGCCAGTGACCAAGGTGGAGCCGAAAGCTCCGCCAGTTAACGACCCGCCTGCAAGGCGGATTGCGCTTCGGGGAGACCGTGCTTTCATAAACGACGACGTGTACGGCGGGCTCACCGACAAGGCGGCGAGCGAGTTCATGGATTATCTCATCGCCAAAAATCGTGACGCTGCCAACCGTATGATCCGGCGCGGTGAGGTCATATTTGTCGCCAAGGACACCGCAGTGGATGTGGTCAGCCCCGGCATCTTCACCTATCGCGTGCGAATCGCCGCGGGGGCTGGCGAGGGTGTCGAGGTGGTGGTGCCCAGTGAGTACGTGCGGAAGTAACGGCATCACTTCACCGCCCCGCCACTTCACGGCCGACCAGGGCCTGCTCGACCTTGCGACGATCCCAGCGGATGACGCGGGCATTCAGCCGGATCGGTTCGGGCCAGCGGCCCCTTGCGATCCAGCGGAAGAGGGTTCGTCGCCGGATGCCGAGCATCTGGCATACCTCCTTCGGTGATACCAGGACTGGAGTATCGATGAGCATGCCGCCTCCCATGAAATGTGTGCGCCAGTGGGAGCGCACCCAGTTCCCCAAGTGCCCTCAAGTGTCCGCATGTATATTAGCGCATTTCTGAATAGGAGGAAGGCGCAAATCTAGATGGGATAACAACTTGCCCTAACTGGCTCTAACTGTGCGCAAGATTCTTTGACCGTCAGGAAGGGGGCAAAACGCTTTGCTAAAGCGGCGTGGGGATAAAACCTCACCGCGGGTTCGAATCCCGCCCTCTCCGTTTCGTAGTAACGACTTACGGCGACAGGATCACCCGCCCTTCCCCTCGCCAGATCTGCCCATGTGTGCGCCAGTGGGAGCGCCTGAATTGCCCTCAAAGGCTCTCAACGGCGGGAGCGACCAGACATCCTCGCCCAGGTCGTCAATTCCCAGCTCGCCATAGAGATCAGCCGTCAGCTTGATCGTGCTGTGTCGCATCAGCACCTTGACCTTCTGGATCGGTAACACCTCTCCCATGATCCTGCAAAACGTGTAGCGGAAGCTGTGGAAGTCCGCGTGCCGTCCGTCCTCGGTGACCCGCTCAATCTTCGCCCTGGTGAGGTCGGCGTGCAGCGTCTCATGTCTGGGGACGGCGATGCCCAGGCCGTCGCCGACCAGGCGACTCGAGGCACTGCGCAGCCTCGACCAGATCGGGGCCAGGATCGGCTGCAGGTCCGGCACGATCGGCACGATGTCGCAGCGACGGTTCTTCGAGACCACCGCGCGCAGGTGCCAGCGTGGCCGATCGCCGTCGGGCGTCAGGTCCTGGCGCTCCATGAGTCGCAGCTCCTTCCGGCGATACCCAGACAGGGCGGCGATCAGGTAGAGCGTGCGCCGAGGCTCGGGAGTCGCGGCCAGGAGTCGCTGCAGCTCGTCGTTTGTGTAGGCGCGCCGTCGCCGGCGACGGCCAGCATGCCCCACGGCAGGGGCCTCGATGCCCTCGATCGGGCTCTCGGCCAGCCAGCCCTGATCGACGCACCAGTTGAGCAGGTTGCGCGTGAAGGCGAGGTGCTGCTTGCGCGTCAGCGGCGCTTTCCCGGCCTGGGCCATGTTGGCCAGGTAATCGGCGAAGGCATCGCGCCGCACATCACCCAGGCGCTTCCACCCACACCCCTCGCACACCCTGGAGAGGATCCTCCTGGCCTCCTTGATGTGCGGGCCGGCGGGGTCGGATCCACGGGACACCAGTTCCCGGGTGAACTCCTCGACCAGATCGGCGACGGGCTTCAGCCTGTGCGACTCCTCGACGACTCGCAGCCCGGCCCTCTTCCGCTCCACGTCCCGCTCGATCTTGGCGAGCAGCGCCTCACTCGCTTGCTTGTCGCGGAATGCCATGCGCGACTGACGGTCACCGTGCTCGTCGGTCCAGGTGATGCGATACTTGCGGTACTTGACGCGCTTGCCAGTGCGAGCGTCGGTTCGTTCGGGACGGAAGCAACTGCCCATTGTGCGGCCTCTCTGCCAGGGAACAACGCCCGGCATTGTGCCGCGCAACACAGACGCCCGCAAGCTGGCAAGGCCTGCGGGCGTCCATTGTCATCGAGAATCGCTGACCGTCTCGTTCACCAGCCGGGGAACGGAAAGAGCCGGGAGCAATCCCGGCTCTTGGCGTTGTCGCGGCGTGTGCGTGGCGATCACTCCTGCCCGCACACGCAATCGCAGTGCGGGTGTGTCTGGCGTCCGCACCCCTCACAATGAGGCGTGCGGGCATCACACACCGTGGTGTGGAGCAGGTTTCGGCTCCCGAAGCCCTGGTAGGCTCCATAGGTGCGGGAGCATCCACACTCCTGCACCACGATCAGCCACCCGTTGTCGTCTCGTTTTTCCATGACCGGCGTGTCGCAGGTCTTGGCGTTGCCCAGGACTGTTGCGCTCATTTCGCGTCATCTCCTCACTCAGATTGTCTTGCCCCCTGATAACGCACCAGGGGGCGGGAATTTTCATCGGCGTCTCTTCCGCCGCCCGGCTAGGGGCGGCGCGTCTACTTCGACGGTCACCGTCACTGTGGGAGGCTCCGCAAGGTGCCTCTCCAGTGCGTGGATGACCTCGGCCCGGAATGGCCGCTTGTTCTGCCCTGCGAGGGCACGCAGGGCGTCTAGCAGGTCTTCCGGCAGCGCGACGTACACGCCGCGACTGCCGGAGGGGACTCTCTGGGGCATTAGGCCACCTCCACCCTGCCGATAACTCGGCAGTCACCGCAGGAGGCGACTCGGAGGTCGTCGAGGGAGACCGTCGCAACGTCTCCCTCGACGGCGTCTGGGGCAGTCCAGACGAGGATGCCAGCAGCTTCCTCACTGGGATCCCACCAGGAGCCGGTGTCCGCCACATACTCGGCCCCTTCGATCAGGTTCGTCGGGGCCCAGCCTTTCGGCTCGCACCAGCGAGCCCCCGGCACCGACGAGCGATGCCGGACAACCACCTCTACCACCTTCGTCGTAATGTTATCGCTCATCTTCGTCGTCTCCTCAGAATGCCCCCTGGTGAGTGCCAGGGGGCGGGGGATGAAGTAGGTTAGATTCCGACTCTGCGCCGGAAGGACTCGATCGGGATATCCTTGTATCCCTTTCGCCCTTCGCCCGTGTAGACGCGGGCAAAGGTCGGTCGCCATGCAAGGCTCTGGAGAGCCTTCAACGCATCTTCGACCGTTTCAAACGTAGCCACGTTTGGTCGCGTCCCGCAGTATTCCTGAATCAACGCCGTCTTCATCTTCTTTACTCCTTGTTTGCGTGCGTTTCAGTTTCGACACCTATCAATATAGGTCCGACCCAGGCCGGTGTCAACAGTAGATCGGGGTATTATTCCAAATCATATTCGTAACACGATCAGTCGCGCCGCACCCGCTCGATCAGCCTCAGCGTCACCCCCTCGCAGAGGTAGCTCCCGTCTGCCTGTCGCTCCCAGCGGAGTACGGCGGACTCTCTCGGCTCAGTGTCGGTCGCTGGCCGCTCGGAGATCAGGAGGTGGGTGTCCGTGCAGGACCAGGAGCCGACCCACAGGGAGCCGCACCAGTCGCACTGGTACGAGCCGTCGCGGGCGAGGTGGATAGTCGCGCGGGTCTGCCCCCAGGTGGTAAGCCACACGCCAGCGAGATCGGCACGGGTGAGAGGTCGAGGAGGTCGAGGACGTGGGGCGGGAGCGGAGAGGAGGGGAGGCGAGAGCAGCGTAGCAGCCGGGAGGAGTAGACCGGCTATCGTCGCTATCACTGCTCTCGCCGAGGTCACGGTAGGCTCTCCCTGGTTGACACGGTCGCCGTGAGTGTGGCGAGACTACCCTTTCGGGTAGAGATCGGATCACCCCCTCTCTTGAGTACTAGAGCCATTGGGGATCTCCTATTCACCATCGCTGGTGATCTCACTCGGCACAACGGCAGGGCAACTTCTGCTGACACCCACAGTGACAGGAGGGCACGCCGCACGGCTCCACGTCGGGGATCAGGAGGACCGCGATCGCCCCGAGGAGCAGACAGAGGACGAGGATCGTGCAGAGCTTGGCCATCGGGATCACCTCACTTGCCAATAGCCTTTAGAATTTCGTCCGGCATCAGTATCACGGGGTCACCGCTACTGCCAACCACTTGGAGGTAGGCTTTTCCATCCCGACCGATACACATGGCGAATTTGCAGCCGCGCACCGGATCTTTCGCCGAGATCACTCCGACATAAGGCCCGCCCGCAGTGTGGCTATCGTCAGCCACCATGCAGAGGGTCTCTTCGCCACGGGTGAGCCACATGCCCACGCCACTTTCCGCCGACCTGATCAGTAGAGACGATTTCCCGTCACCTGAAGAGACGCGGATCTCTTCGGCGGTAATACGCTTGACACGAACGTTGTCGCCGCCACGCTCTACCGTCGAGAAGCAGCACGTCTCCTTAGTTGCATGCGTTGGGCCGACAAACGCAGCAGCAAAACAGAAAACGGCAGTCAAGATCGCAAAAGCAGCAAAAGTTTTCATGGTCATCCTTTCACGTTGGGAACAGGAGCAGGAGCAGGGGTCAGGCCGTGGAGGATCTCGCACAGCGAGCCAATCGCCACACGGTCGGCAGTCGAGACAGTGACAAGATTCGCACGCGCACGCGCCGCCCACTCCAGGGCGTCCGTGAGGGGCTTCACGGGTACGGTCGGCTCTACGGGCACCGGAGGCGCAGGCACCCACGGCGAGGGCGTCACCGGCTGGGGAGCAGGTGCAGGAGATCCGCCGGGGATGTACTTCCCCAACGCGGGGAAGAAGTGCCGCAGAAGGATACCGCCCAGACCCACGGCGGCAAGAAGCAGTTGCTCGTTCATGACTGGGCTCCCTTATTGCGATTTTGGAGGTAGAAAAACACCGCTACAGCGCCTGCAATCCAGGCCCACTGAGGCACGTCGTTGAGGCTCTTGGGTAGTGCCAGCGGCTGCGGTTCCGGCTTCTTGGGTAGAGGTTTATCGGCGTCCGGGCTGTACGGTTTGCCGATCACCTCGCCAATCGAGTAGGCGAGATTATCCGCCCCGTAGTACTCGCCGTCCGTGTTGCGGGCCAGCACCTTCCCCGAGGGGTCCATGATGTAGATACTCGGCTTTCCATCGACGACAAATCCCCTCTTCGATACCCGCGTATCGGTCGGGTCGTATGCCTGGACGAGCAGATTCGGCTTGAGGTTTTTCAAGCCGGGATGCGAGTCAAGATCGTCCATCACCCGCTTTCGATCCTCGGCTGACCCGATCAGCGTGAGCCGTACCAGCTTCGCATCGTCGGGAATGCTGCTCTCAATCGCGGCAATGGCACCCTGGCGCGATACCTCGACTCCGTTGATCTTGTATTTCGGCGCTTTCACGGATCGCATGCGTCCGAGATCGACGCCGAAATTCATGACCTGCGGACCGCTCTCGTCCTCGTCCGTGTACTCGATCACGCAGCCATCGCTGCACCCCTCGGGGGCTTTCAGTTTGGCGGGAGGCGCGGCCTCGGTGGGCTTCGCCTCCTCCTTCTTCGGCTCCTCGGCGGGGGCCGGTGCAGGCTGCGGAGGCGGCACCACGGGGGGCGAGATATACACCGGAGGCGAGTAGTACGGGTAGGTGATCACGGGGTAGGTGATCGACTGACAAAGCCCGCTCTGGCACTGTGCCGCGACCACGGCACACGCCAGAAGCAAGACCGCCATACCAATCAGGATACGCATAGTAGCAATCTCCTCAATTCCACGGGCGAGGGGGAGGACCGGGCGGGTCGAGGAGGATGACGGCCCAGCCAGGAGCGTAAGAGCGGGCGAACTCCTGCGGAGTCAACCACTCGTAAATATCCTCCTTCCCCTCTCGGCCTGGGTAGTTATTGTCGAGGATCACGAAGTGCTTATCGTCGGCATGAACGAGGCTCACCATGTGGGAGATCCGAGATCCGCCATAGCGTCCCGTGGGCGATACCGAGTAGGTCACGCCGGGCATGCGACCCGAGGCACAGGCACGCTTCAGCACCTCCAGATCCCCGCCCTCCACCTGAAGGTAGCGAGGCTTCGCGATGCCCTTTTCCTTGCAGTACCGATCGATCATCTGATCCGTTTTGCTCGGATACGACCCTCCCGGATGCTTGCGCATCCAGTTGAAAAGATCGGTGAAGACCGGCTCTCCCTGCCAGAGTCCCGAGTGCCGCATCGAGGCGAACACGCACAAACCAGCCCCGTCAGAGCCGCCGGTATTCTTCTGGTGTGACGCGGGGTCCAGGTCGCACCGGATCTCCGTGCCGTCGTCGTGGGTCCGTCCGAGCACCTTCGCGCCGACCGGCGCGGTGGACTCTTTCCCCCACGGTCTGCGGGGTAATCGCGGTGCCAGAGGCTCGGGGATTGGCTCGTCTGGTTCGACTGGTTTGGGTGCTGGCTTCTTCGGTGCAGGAACCGGACATTTACCATCTGGACAATCCGGCTTCGGTGCGGTGTTCTCCTGGGTGGTGTACCAGTAGTACCCACCCAGGAGACATAGCAGGAGAATCACGGCGCGCTGGTCCACAGTGGCCTCACTTTCGCGTCATGGAGTAGATCAGGCCAGCGATCAGGAGGCCGAGAACCAGCCCGAATCCGACCGCCTGCCCGGTGGCGAGTTTCTCGCCCAGCGCCAGGGCTTCCGGCGCTGGACGAACCACGATTTCATGTTTGGTCGTGAGGTTGGGCACGGGTCAGACTCCGTAATCGTTGGGATCGGTGGAGGGCGGGTCATCGCTCGCCGGGATCGCCTGTCGCAGGGCGTTGGCGAGGACCGCCAGCACCGCAGCTAGAGCCGGTCCCCACGCCCCCAGGTCGATCTCGCCCAGGTACGCACCGAGGTAGGCGAGGCCCGCGCCGACACCGGCGATTCCTGCACCCTTCAGGATCTTGGTCAGTTTCTCGTTCATGGACACCTCCCCTCTGCATTGTAGCAGAGCATGCGCACAATCGAGATCAGTAAAGACGGATATAGCCGAGACTAGTTTTGCCGGTTGAGGTTGTGACGATCTGACTGGTCGTCCACGACGAGGCAGACCCACTACGCAACCCCTCCAGGCGGATCGTTTCCGCACCCGCCGCCGTGTAGACCAGCGTGATCGCTGCCGTCCCTTGCGCGGCGCTGGAACCGATGGTGATGCACATCCTCTCGCTGTCCGTGATCACTGCCGCCGCCGTCGTGTTGTACAGGCGACAGTTGATCTGCCCGTTACCGCCTGACACTGACGCGGACCCTCGGACGTTGGCGTGCAGGAGATACGTGCCAGCTGCGGGAAGTGAGATCGACAGCCCCGTATCCTGCCACGCATCCGTAGCGGTGATCGAGTAGATCGAGGACAGGTAGCTAGTGCCATTCGTAGCCGCGTAGGGGTCGCTCCATGTCGGGACTCCCGACGACACGGAAAGCACCTGCCCCGTGGTGCCAATAGCTCGCTTGGCGAGCGTGTTGCTGGCCGAAGCGTAGAGGAGATCGCCGGTCGTGTATGTCGTCTGATTCGTGCCGCCCTTGGCCTCGGTGACAGTGCCCAGGCCCAGCGATCCCGAGGAGAGTGTGAGAGGAGACGCTACTGAGATCTCCTCCGCGTCTCCACTCCCCGCCGTGGTGCGTCCCACCAGTCGAGAGGTTGAGAGATTCCAGTCGAGGTTGATGGTGCCTGAGGTGGTGACCGGAGATCCTGACACCTGCATCAGTGCAGGCGCAGACGCTGCCACACTGGTGACGGTGCCAGTGACGGTGCAGGTGAGCGAACCAGCGGAGAGGGACAGGCCAGTACCTACAGTGATCTCCTCAGCGTCTCCGCTCCCTGCCGTGGTGCGTCCTACCAGTCGAGCGGTCGAGAGGTTCCAGTCGAGGTCGATCGTGCCGCTCACCGTCACTGGCGAGCCTGACACCTGCATCAGTGCAGGCGCAGACACCGCAACATCAGTTACCGTCCCGATGACGGTGCAGATCAATTTCCCGGCGTAAAACGCCAGTCCTGCGTCTACCTCAATCTCTTGGACCGGCCCCGAGCCGCCAGTATCGGCGCGCCCCAGCAGGCGGTTGTCGCTCAGGTACGGCAGGTCGCCCAGGTCCAGAGCGCGAAACGTCGGCGCGGCGGCACTCCCTGAGTACGGGCCAGCGAGGAAGGTCTTGGCGGTTTGGCTCGCCAGTGTCACCGCCAGCGTCCCCGACGAGGTCACCGGCGATCCTGACACCGACAGGAACGAGGGCACCGACAGCCCCACACTCGTCACCGTGCCCGTCCCACCTGGAGCACTCAGGGTCGTCCCACTGAGCGACAGTCCCGAGCCGATCGTGATCTCGACCGGCGAGCCATCGCCCGCAGCCGACCCACGCCCCAGAAGCCGGGACGCGGTCACATTGGCTAGCTTGGTGAGCGGGATTGATCCTGGGAGGTCGTCCACCCCCAAGGTGCGAAAGTGCGGCGCGGCTGGGCCACCCGTAGTCGGCCCGGCAAAGACGGTGTTG
>JAKJAE010000109.1:400-8022 GCA_022707665.1 Chloroflexota bacterium | reverse complement strand
GCAACTACTTCCCGCTGTTGGCACTATCGAGGACATTGAACGCACTCGGAAAGGAGTCCCATGCCTGAGCTTCCGCCAGATCGCAATAGCATCAACGTGGACATCCGCACCTTTGCACCTGAACAGCGCATGCTGCTGCTTCCGCACTGCCTGCGCCCCAGCCAGGGTTGCCCGGGCCGGATGACGCCACAGGGCCTCGACTGCAGCGGCTGCACGCGCACGGACTGCAAGATCTACCCGATCCGGCAGGCGGCGCTCGATGCGGGGTATCGAGACGTGTGCGTCGCTCCGGGGGGGAGGCTGGCCGTGTCGCCGAGATCAGGCCGGAGGCAATCGTTGCCGTGGCCTGTGACAAGGAGCTGGCAGAAGGCGTCGCAGCGGTAGAATCCCTGGAATGGGAGCACGGCGCCCCGCCGATCTTCCAGATCCCACTGACACGCGATGGCTGCGTGGACACCAACGTCGATGTGGCCCGGGCGATTGAGGTGGTGACGGCGGTCGCTTCGGCTGTGAACGCCGGAGATTAGCCTTGGACGCACTACGTCTGCTCGCCGGTACGTTCGCGCTGCGGCCCTATGTGTTCGCGTTTCTGGCCGTGTATCTGGTGATCGCCGTGCCGGGCTGGGGCTGGCGACGCACAGCGCTGTACACAGTGCTGGGGTATGCTCTGGCCTGGTCCGCCGAGTACAGCTCGATCCACAACGGATTCCCTTTCGGGCCCTACACCTACCTCAGCGCAGCCACGCTCGATCGAGAACTGTGGATCGCGGGCGTGCCCTTCATGGACAGCCTTTCCTTCGTCTTTCTGACGTTTGCCGGGCTGCAAGCGGCGCGGCTGGCGCTGGAGCCACTGACCGTGCAGCGCGGGTGGGATATCCGGTGGGCAAAGCCGGCCGCGGTCGCGGACTGGTGCACCTGGCTGCTGGCAGGCATGCTCACGATGGGGCTGGACATCGTCACTGACCCGGCGGCACTGCGTGGCGAGCGCTGGTTCCTGGGGCGCATTTACTTCTATCCCGAGGACGGCGTGTACTGGGGTGTGCCGCTCGCCAACTTCGCCGGCTGGGCGCTTCTGAGCTGGGCCATCATCGGTGTGTTTCTGCTGCTCGACCGGTGGATCCTGCAGTCCCGTTGGGGCGCCTGGCGGAGCTATCCCGCGGACGCGCTATGGGGGGCAGGTCTCTTTGCCGGAGTCCTGGCGTTCAACCTGGCGGTCACGTTCGCCATCGGAGAGAGGACGCTGGGGGTGGTAGGATGTGCCTGGAGCGTCCTGATGCTGGTGCCTATTGCAGCTCGGTTGCAACGACAGCGCGCGCAAGCCAGCCCAGGACAGGACCCAGCACTCGCACCCGGCGAGCCATCCACAGCACGTTGAAGATCGTGCGCGGACGCGCCAGGAGCCGTCGCGCCAGCCGCCCCGGATGGACGCGGCACTGCGCGTTGAGCGCATCGCCAAGGTCGGGTAGGCTCTCATCAACCGCATCCAGGATCACGCGCGCATGGATGAACGGCAGACGGTGCGCAGCGGCCCAGGCCGCCAACGGATAGGCCTCCATCTCGACCGCGAGCGCTCCGCTCCGCTGCGCATCACGCTTGGCCTGTGGTGTCGCGAGCGGCTCGGGCACGCAGAGCACCGGGCCGGCGGCCACGCCGGGCAGGTCAGGAGCAGTCAGAAGCACACGATGCCCTTTGCCATCCAGGGCCGCATCCGCAATCACACAGTCACCCGCAGCCAGGTCAGGAGAGAGTCCGCCCGCCCATCCCAGCAGGGCCAGCGTGCCTGACCACTCCGCGTCCTCCAGCCGGCGACACAGCGCAACGGCAGCGTCCATTCCCATCCCACACCGAACGAGCGCCAGACGGCCCGGCGTGAGGCGCGCACCGATAGCGGCGCGGACAGTCGCGTATTCCGACGACGTCGGCGTGACGAGCAAGACAGATGTCATCGTGGCCCTCTACAGAGGTCCGAATGGCATCCATTATATCCCGTGCCACCGGGCAGGTACCCCGACCCCGCCTCACATTGCATACCACTCAATTCCGTGTTACGCTGAATGCGAGCGCCCTGCTCCAGAACATAGCGATCGCTCATCCAGGGCATACTTGAAGCGTTGGAGCCCCGTCGCCCAAACCGCACGAAACCCTGGCAGATGGCGTGACGACAACGAGAACGATGAGCTTCGCCAGAAACCAACTATAGGGAGACTCACCATGGATCCAGATCCCATGTACCTGATCCCCGAGAACGTCCAGACGCGTTGGGCAAGCCCCGAGAACCCCTCAGCAGAGAAGGGACGCGCCTGCTTCGACAATGACGGTCGCAAACGCCACCCGTTTATCTCGCTCCCCGCCGGCGCATCCGCCACGTTGCTGGACCTCCGGAACACCAGCGGCACGGTGCGCCGCATCTGGATCACCATCGACGATCGCCGGCCCAAAATGCTCCGCGGGTTCAAACTCGAGATGTTCTGGGACGGCGCCGCGACGCCCGCGGTCTCGGTTCCGCTGGGTGACTTCTTCTCGCTGGGACTTGGGCGCATGACAACCTTCCACTCGGCGCTCTTCTCGAGTCCCGAGGGCCGCAGCTTCAACTGCATCATCCCGATGCCGTTCCGCACCGGCGCACGCATCGTCGTGACCAACGAGACCGATGTGGACCTCAACTCGTTCTACTACGACGTCGACTGCACGGTTGGCGACGCACACCCTGAGACAGCAGCCTACCTGCACGCGCACTGGCGCCGCGAGGTCCCGACCACGTTCCTCGAGGACTACACGATCCTCCCCCAGGTGGAGGGTCATGGGCGCTTCCTCGGCTGCAACCTCGGTGTGATCGCGGACACTGGCCGCTACTACCGCTCATGGTGGGGCGAGGGCGAAGTGAAAGTCTACCTCGACGGCGACACGAGCCACCCGACGCTCTGCGGCACGGGCACCGAGGACTACATCGGCACCGGCTGGGGACAGGGGCAATATGCCGGGCTCTATCAGGGGTGCCACGTGGCGGACCACGAGAAATTCCACTACTGCTTCTACCGCCTCCACGTCCCGGATCCGATCTGGTTCCATACCTCATGCCGTGCCACCATCCAGCAGATCGGCGCCTGGGACCCGCAAAGCATGGCCCAGATGTACGCCGCCGGCCTGCTGCTCGTCCACAGCGACAAGCCACTCGACATGGCCGGCGAGGCCCGCGCCCGCACCTATGGGCTCTTCGAGCGCCAGGACGACGTGTCGAGCTGTGCCTGGTTCTACCTGAATCGGCCCACCAACGATCTTCCGGCGCTGCCGCCGGCAGAGGAGCGCTTCGCCGGGTTGGGCTAGGCGAATCGCATCGAGGGCAGGCCCGAAACAGAAGCTCAGATCTTCCAGGACGACGAGAAGGGTTCCTGTCCGATTTCTGGTACCAACTCGCGCCACAGGTGGAGGTGCGCCATGAGAATCCTGGTCACATACTACACGCCGACCGGCAACACGCAGAAAATCGCGCAAGCCATCCATGACGAGGTCGGGTCACACGGGCACACTGCCGACCGGAAAGCCATTGACGCGTCGATGCCCGAGAGCTTCAGGGAGTCTGACCTGGTCTTCCTCGGATCGGCCTGCCACAGCAGCGACCTGGCCAGGCCGGTCAAAGCGCTGCTCGATGCGATCACGCCATCGTCGCCGTTCAAGCAGGCAGGGTTCGTCACCCACTCAGCCCCGCTGCCGGGGGACGACGCATGGCAGAACGAGATGTACGAAAAGTGGGCCGGGATGTGCGTCAAGTCCTTTGAGCAAGTGTGCCAGGCAAAGGGGATCACGTGGTGCGGCTACTTCAGTTGCCAGGGGGCAGCGTCACCCGACATCGAGGTCTTCATCCACCAGACGATCGTACCCGATGCCGAAGCGTGGGCCGTGTATGCCGCCGAGATGCGGAAGCACCCCGACAATGAGGATAGGGAGAAGGCACGCGCCTTCGCACGGCACGTGCTGGGATAAGCATCGTGAAAGACGTCTACCCGATGCTCCCGCTGGCCGGCGCTTCCAGGCAATGAGAACGAGAGTCCCCACCCCCGAGGAGATCGCGGAGTTGGTCGCCTTCCTGCCCCGGCTCTATGCCGAAGGGTTCCAGCCCATCAAGGCGTGGCACGGGGGCACCAAAGACGCGCAGGGTGCCCTCACGCTGCCATGGCCGGAATACAACGACATCGTCGAGGCGTTCTTCCGGACCGCGTCCAGTGACTGCTGGCTCGATTACGACTACCGCCCCGAAGTAGCAGCCCAAATGCTCGAGGATGAGGATCGCGTCCGGAACGCTGGCCTCGACGACATCAAGACAATGCTGACGTTCTGTGTCCGTGGTGAGCGCTTTAGCGACGGGCACTGGGGCGCCATGGTCGAGGGGGGATATCTACGCCGGCTGCTGGAACGCCTTGCCGAGATTGGGAATATCAACCGACAGGAGGAGCGATGACGACCATGAAGTGTGGGTTGGCTCTTCCCTATGGCAGCGCGCGCACCGTCGCGACGCTATCCCGGTTGGCTGAAGAGGCCGGGTGGGACGGTTGTTTTCTCGGAGATGCCATCTGGTGTGAGGATCCGATGATCGCTCTGGCGGCTGCTGCAATGACCACCCGCCGCATCCGCCTTGGCACGATGATCGTCCCCGTCCCCCTCGGGCGTCCGTGGAAACTGGCCAGCGAATCGCTCGCGCTGGACCGTCTGTCGGATGGCTGCCTGATCCTGGGATTGGGGACCGGCGCGGTCTGGATGGGCTGGCAGAGCTTCCCCGACGAGGTGACGAATGGCAAAGCGCGTGCGGAAATGCTCGACGAGACCATCGACATCCTGACCCTGCTCTACCAGCGCAAGCAAGCCGACTACGACGGCAAGCACTACCACCTGAAGCTGACCCTGATGGACACGATGCACTACCCGCCGAAGCCCGTTCAGCAACCGCGCGTGCCGTTGTGGGCCGTGGGCCTCTGGCCGAGGAAGCGATCGATGGAGCGCGTCCTGAAGTGCGACGGGATGTTCGTCGAGAAGGTTGGGACCGACGGAAAAGCCACAACCGTGACGCCGGGAGATATCGCCGAGATCAGGGCGTACGTGGACGCCAACCGGGCTCTAACCACGCCCTTCGATATCGTGGCGAACGGGAAAACGGACGGGCTGGATCGCCCCGGATGCCAGGACAGCCTCCTGCCGTGGATCGAGGCCGGAGCAACCTGGTGGATCGAAGAGCTTTGGGGCATGCCGGAAGAGGCCGTCGTCGATCGCATCCGCCAGGGACCGCCGCTACCAGGTTAGTGCTCAGTCAGAGCGATATTCGGGGTTCGTAGGTGCGGCTTCAGTCGTTCCGGTGCCTCAGCCGGCCACACCCCCACGCCCAAAAGGGTGCCCTGGCCGTTCGGCTCTGCGGTCGGCTAGCTCCACGGCAGCAGGTCGCGCAGCGTGACCACTACGCCCTCGGCCACCAGCACCTCCGCGTCGGCGTTCGCGACGTGCAACTGCGAGATGAACTCGCGGCAGCGACCGCAGGGCGGCAGAACCGTACCGTCCCAGTCCACGGCGACCATGCGCAAGACCTGGCTCTCACCCGCGGTGACCATCGCGCCAGCAGCCGCGTGCTCGGCACAAAACCCCATCGAGGACCCCGTGTCGATGCACACACCGACGTAGACAACGCCGTCCGCCGCCAAAAGTGCAGCCCCAACGCCGCCCGCCTCTACCGACGGCGATAGCCGGCGCGGGTTGAGCACCGCCCTGGCACGATCGGTGAGATCGTCGAACGATACCAGCTTCTCGTCCATCCTCGCATTCCTCCTGTCCGGGTCCCGTACCGCACAATCGTCCCGATTGCGGCCCTTCTGAATGCCGGCGCCTACCACCCTTCCGGCGTGTCCACTCACCGGAACCACGCACGACGGCATGGCAGATTCGCGCCTGTATTGTACACTCACGGCCATGGAGGACCTACCCATGCCGACCCAACCCACTGATGGATCCGTCGTTGCAGTCTGCCGGAAGGCCGAGCCGGGCGTGCCGAAATATCCCGTGGAGGCCGTTGAGCTCGTCGAGGACTATGGCTATCACGCGGGCAAATTCGTGCGCCACCGCTACCTGGCCAGGCTGGACCCGACCAAGCCCAACCACCGCCACGTGCTGATCACCGACACGACCATTTTCGCCGACGTGGCACGCCGGGGCATCGACCTCGAACCGGGAATGATGGCCGAGAACATCGTCGTCGACGGCGTCTCGGTCATGGCGCAGCCGCTCGGCACGCAGATCGAGATCGGTGAAGCGCTCGTGGAGCTGACCGAAAAGCGCGATCCATGTGGTCAGTTGAATGCAAGCCACCCCCGCCTGTTCGAGGTGGTCTCGACCGGCGAGGATGGGCAGGTTTGCTGGAACGCGGGGATGTTCGCCCGCACCCTGAGGGGCGGCTGGGTGCGGCCGGGCGATCCCGTGGTCGTGAAGAGCCAGCCGGAGGCGTCGTAGACCCATCGGAATCGCTGGCGCCCTCGGCGTAGGGGCGCAGCTCGGCAGTGGGAGCCTCGCCCGCGTTCCGGGACGTAGCGCAATCGTCTCGATTGCGTCTGGCGCATCGCACGAACCAGGGTGCAACAGACGCCCAAAGGCGTTCCGACGCCCGCGTTCCGACGCCCGCGTTCCGGGACGTAGCGCAATCGTCTCGATTGCGTCTGGCGCATCGCACGAACCAGGGCGCGACAAACGCCCAAAGGCGTTCCGACGCCCGCGTTCCGGGACGTAGCGCAATCGTCTCGATTGCGTCGGGCGCATCGCACGAGCCAGGGTGCAACAGACGCCCAAAGGCGTTCCGACGCCCGCGTTCTGACGCCCGCGTTCTGACGCCCGCGTTCCAACGGAGCTCAGTGTCTGCTCCTGACAATCGGCCATCCAGGAGGTATGGATGCCAAAACGAGAAGCATCTTCCGGATTCCTGCGCAGCGGCATGCCCTTCAACCGTCTGGGCCATGGTCCCCGCCCCTTGGTCATCTTCCAGGGGCTGGTCTTCGAGAACAAGCCCCAGCCCGGCTTGACGAATAGCTGGTATACATTCCTCGGCAACGACTACACCGTCTACGCCGTGTTGCGCAAGCCAGGCATGCCTCAGGGATACACCCTGAAAGATATGGCGAACGACTACGCCGCGATGATCCGCGAAGAGTTTGGCGGACCCATCGACGTGATCGGGATGTCGACCGGCGGATCCATCGTTCAGCACTTCGCCGCCGATCACCCCGACCTCGTCCGGTGCCTGGTCATTCACTCGAGTGCCCATACGCTGAGCGAGAGCGCCAGGTGCCTGCAGCTCCAGATCGGGGAGCTGGGGCGGCAGCGCCAGTGGGTCAAGGCCAACCACACCCTGTTCAGCGCGGTGTTTGCGCGTCCCGGCGTCAAGGGCTATCTCTATAAGCCCCTCGTGTGGCTGATGGCGCGCCTCATGGCGATGGATTCGCCGAGGGACCCCACCGACCTGGTCGTGACGGTCGAAGCGGAGGACAAACACGCATTCAAGGAGCGCCTCGCCGAGATCACCGCGCCAACGCTGGTCATCGCGGGAACCCGCGATCCGTTCTACACAGTCGAGCTCTTTCGCGAGACTGCGGCGG
>JAKJAE010000109.1:0-390 GCA_022707665.1 Chloroflexota bacterium | reverse complement strand
CCCGCCAGCGGTAAGCGTTTCGCCCGGGACGTGCTGGCATTTCTGAGAGCCGAAGACCGGTAATACCTGGGAGGCGATCGTAATATGAATACCCAGCTCCTGACCCTTGCCGCCGCGCGCTACGGGTTGACGCCCGAGCAACTCCAGCCCTTGCGCGGCGGCAACTTCGCCGCCACCTATGGCTTCACCCGCGACGGCGCGGACTACGTGCTGAAGATCTCGCCGCCCGATCCAGAGCTCAACGCAGAAACGATGGACGCGATCTGGACGTGGGTCCATCTCCTCGATGCGCACGGGGCCCCAGTCGCAGGCCCCATCCCCTCGACGGCACACAACCTGGTCGAGGCGGTCGACACGGAGACGGGGTCCTACCTTGTGACGGCGCTGAAG
>JAKJAE010000108.1:293-8030 GCA_022707665.1 Chloroflexota bacterium | reverse complement strand
GGCTGGCCCACCGCCACGCTCCGGGAGCAGTCTGGTTCACCCCCACGCGTGTGGGGAATACTAGGTTATGTGTGGCTGTTCACCTTTCCGTCGGGATGTGCTATGCTCGACGCCATGACTGCTGAAGAGCTTCAGGCGCTGCTCAACGAGCAGGCGCGTCTGACCGGCGAAAATGCCGCCTCACGCGACCAGGTGGCGCAGTTGACGGCGCAGTTGCAGACGGCCCTGGCGCGGATCGCCGAGTTGGAAGCGCACCAGCCGGGGCCGCCGTCGTTCGTGAAGCCGAACCGATCGCCGCCGGACGCTGCGCTCCGGCCGCGCCAGAAACGCGCCGATGAGCACAATACGTCGCGCAAGCGGTCGCAGCCGACGCGTATCGAGCGGCATGCGCTGGAGCGTTGCCCGGACTGCGGCTATCGCCTGCATGGGGAGAGCATCGACTACACCCGAGAGGTGATCGAGTTACCGCTGCCCCAGCCGGTCGAGGTGATCGAGCATCAGGTGATCAAGCGCTGGTGTCCGCATTGTGCGGCCTGGCACAGCCCGCAGTTGGCCCTGGCGGGGCAGGTCATCGGCCAGGGGCGGATCGGGGTGCGCGTGGCGAGTTTGGTGAGCTATTTGCGCACGACATTGCGCCTGCCGTTTCGTCTCATTCAGAGCTACCTGGCGACGCTGCACAACCTGCAGTTGAGTGTGGGGGCGCTGGTGGAACTGACCCATGCCGTGCGCCGGCAGTTGCAGCCGCAGGCTGAGCAGCTCAAGCTGGTGGTGCAGACGAGCACGGTGACGCATGGGGATGAAACGGGTTGGCGGGAGAATGGGCGGAACGGCTACGTCTGGGCGTTTGTGACCCCTGGGCCGACGGCGATGCGCTACTTTGAGTTTGCCCGCAGGCGGAGTCATCGGATTGCGCAAGACATTCTGGGCGCCGACTTTCGGGGCTGGCTGGTGACGGACTTCTATGCCGCATACAATCTGATCCCCGGCCGCCATCAACGCTGCTGGGTGCACCTGCTGCGCGACCTGCACGCCCTCAAGGTCGCACAGCCGAGCGACCCGGCCGTGCGCCAGTGGACCAGCGATGTCCGCACACTCTATGCTGAGGCCCAAGCCTGGCTGGCGGCGCACCCGGCGCCGACGCTGGCCGAACGCCGCACCCAGTATGGCGAGCTTTGCGCACGGGCCTGTCGTTTGGGCGAGCAGTACGCCCTGACTTATGAGCATCCGTGTTGTGCACTGGCCAAGCGCTTGTTGCGCCACCAGGATGAGTTATTTCAGTTCATCTTGGCGCCTGGGCTGCCCGCCGACAACAACCTGGCGGAGCGCAGTATTCGGCCGTTGGTCATCATACGCAAAATCAGCGGCGGCACGCGCAGTGCGGAGGGCAGCAAAACGCGTTTGACCCTGGCCAGTTTGTTTCATACCTGGGTCGCCCGCAACCTCAGTCCGTTCCAGGAGTATCTGGCTGCCTTGCAGCACCCTCATAAATTCCTTTACCCGAACGGTGAACAGTTACCAGGAGAGCTATAGGCTGGGTCACCTTCGCTATGTTGAAACCCAACCGGTTCTCGTCATTGAGGTGGTGCCATGCGTGTCGAGGAGCATCCTGAATATGTGGAGGAGCGCGACAACCTCCACCGCACGTATCAAAGTATCCGTAAGTACATCCAAGGTTTCCCCCACGAGTTCCAAGCTGCTGACGATCACGCGGCGCGCGCATTGCGCTCCTTCCGGCTGCAACGTCTGGAGGAGTACAAGCAGGCCGAGCGCCAGCCATATTTTGGTAGGATTGAATGGCAGGGACCGGAAGGTGGGCCGCAAGAGATCGGCTATATCGGTACTTACTCTATCGATAACCCCGATGATTCAACACTGGTGTACTCCTGGCAGTGTGAGCTGGCACAAGCGTTATTTTATGGTGTTGTTACGGAGCGGCAGTTCGGGGAACTGCTACTCAAACGATCATTCCAAATAGAACGCGATGCACTCACTGGGATCCACGATGAATTCGTACATCCCAGCCAGCAGCTTCGTCTTGGACCACTGATCAATCGTTTTACGGATCCGTCGCTTGTCGCACTCTTGGCACAAGGACGCACTGATCAACTGCAGAGCATTGTTGCTACGATCCAGGCCGCGCAATACGAGTTGATACGTGCGCCCGAAGACCAGATCCTGATCATCCAGGGCGTCTCCGGTAGCGGAAAGACCGAAATCGCCCTACACCGCGTGGCCTACTTGCTCTACCAGCATCGTGGTGACAATCGGCTGCGGTCGCAAGACGTCCTGATCTTGGGCCCGAGTCATCTGTTCATGAACTACGTTTCGGGTGTGCTCCCATCCCTGGGCGAGAGACAGCTTGAGCAAGCAACCTTCGACGAGTGGCTGCTTGATCAGATCGGTGTTTCGGTTCGATTTGATCCGCCGGAAACCTCGCTGGAATATCTGTTGAATGCTGGTGAATCCAGACTGGAGAGAGCAGCCCATTTCCGGCGGGCACAACTCAAGGGCTCTCTCAAGATGGCCGAGTTGATCGACCGTTACATAGAGTCTTTGCATCGCGAGGCGACAGACGGACGAGAGGGTCTGACTGTGACCTACGTGCCTCGCACTGGTCGGTCAAGCGGGAGTGGACCTACGATCATTATCACCCGTTCAGCCGAAGATATACGAAAGGCTGTCGATCGACATCGCAGCTTGCCGCTGAATCAGCGGAAAGGCGCCGCTCAAGATACCCTCAAGCGGGAAATCGCGCAAGAGATCCTTGGGCGACCCGAGGCACGCAACACCGATCGTCTTGTCAAGCAAGAGGAGCTTGAGCGCTTTGTTCTGGGGCGAATTGAGGAGTACTTTAGCGACTGGCGGGCGGAGAACGTAGCGATAGCCTATCGCAGGCTACTGCGAACGCCCAGCTTGCTGCGTACACTGGGATATGGCTTGTTTTCCCCGGCTGAGTTGGAGTTACTCACGCAGGATGCACCCTCTGCCCTTGAACCGTTTCACTTCAGCGACCTGGGGGCGTTGGCCTACCTTAAGCTGCGCCTGGATGGGACCAACACCAGAAGCTACGCCCACATCGTGCTGGATGAAGCCCAAGACATCACCCCTTTGCAGTTCAAAGTAGTGTGTCAACGCAGCCGCAATGGATCGATCACGATGTTGGGGGATCTTGCGCAGAGAATCTATCCTCACCACGGCATCGAGAAGTGGGATGAACTAAAGGCGGCATCATGCGATTACAAAACTACGGTCGCGACATTAGGTCAAAGCTACCGCTCCACAGCCGAGATCGTCGAATACGCAAACAGCCTGCTGCAGCGAGTGGGTGTGCAGGAGGCTGATCTTTCCCAACCTATCGCTCGCCCAGGCGCACCCGTCAAGTTGCATTCCTGCTCGGATCGCAGACAGTGGCTTGCTGTGATCAGCGAGCTCATCGCCAGCGAGATCGCTACAGGCCATCACTCCATAGCGGTGGTCTGCAAATCGGTCGGCTCGTGCAGCCAATTGGCCGCTGAGCTATCGCTGCTGGATCCGCAAAGAGTCGACCTCATCGACAGCCGCGATAGCCGCTATGATGGTGGGGTGGTCATCGTACCTGCCTACCTGACTAAGGGACTTGAGTTCGATGTGGTGATCCTGGCAGATGCCGACGCCGACACCTACGCTGCTGACTGGCTCGATCTGAGATTGCTTTATGTCGCGCTGACCCGGGCCGCCCATGCCCTCCATGTGTGTTGGACCGGCGTTATCACACCATTGCTGAATCCAGAACAGAACTTGCTTGCGGTTCAACAACCGTTCAGCGATGTGCCCGCCGACTCGCAGCTCACGATCCAGGAATTCGCAAGCACCCGGCCGGATTTCGACGCCGACAGGTGTGTCGAGGCTCTGGCTTCAGCCGGAAAGCTGTATCTGTTGGAGAACGGCAAGATCGACGAGACGATCCTGGATCTCTTCTTGGCCAGGCGCACGAGATTCCAGGGCATAGCGAATCAGGATGAGACTCGGACTGCGCCGCCATTACCCGACGATATTCGAGCAGTGATTCGTCGTATCTGTTCCCACGCAGAGCTTGACGGTGCCAAAGCCGACTCGATATTCGCGGCCCCACAGCTTGTTCACGGTCTCATGCGGCACCATCTGAGCAGTCTCGACATCGTGCCATCCGAAGACTCAGAGGACCCCGTGGCCCAGGTCGAAGCCCTGGCACGGGCATACGAAGCGACTACGCGGCTAGGGATCTCTCTAGGGGCCGGACTCTGGACTACGGAGCGCAGAGCTCTGGGAGCAGTGCCTACTCGTTCGAGCGGAAAGGCGCGGCAAATCCTGACTGCGCTCATCGAATACGGCATCGTGGAGCGCACAGGCAACGGCAGACAAGCGCGAATCCGGATTGCTCCGGATCGGATTCCGGGTTTGCTGCGCTTTGCACTTGGCGCTGAACCAGGTGATTGGGATGCGGATCTGCTGAAACAAGTCGGGGTCGCACCTGTTCGTTTTGATGTAGTGCTGTAATTATGGACCAACTCACGATGACACACGATAGCTTGATCCATCAGCTCGCAACCCTGCAAGAGGGCATCGAGAACGATCTAGGTGTTTTGGATGAGGAGATTGCTGCCAGGTCTCAGGAGCGGGCCACAATCCTGCTACAGTTGGATGCCCTGCATCAGCGCCTGGACGCCCTTAACACTGAATCTACTGAACTCCAATCTCGCCGCGAAGCCATGTCGAGCCAGCGTCCCCGCGCTGAAACAGAAGTAGTCATGCGGGTGTTTGCGATGCTCGCGAACTCCTTGGCCGCGTTCCGCAATCGGTTGGCGGAGGTCAGCGAGCTACGCGCCCAGCGCGAGAGCCTCTTGAGAGATGACCCAGACCTGGCAGCTGCACTGCAAAATTATCGGGAGTTCGAACGCGACAAAGATCGAGTGTTGAGCGCGTTGCCAGCACTCTACCGGTCCAGCTTGCTGCAGGAACACGACAGACTGAGGGCGCGCGTCGCCCCTCTGATAGAAGGCGAGACGCACGAAGCCCGTCTGCTGGAAGACCTCGTTGCTCGATTATCGGTGGTTGTAGTCGGGGATTCCGAACAGGACATGGTCCATTGGCTTATGCCTTTCCCGGCGGACACAATCCAAGACGCCTCTGAATCTGACATAGCCTCGGCCGTGATGAGGGCTCTAGAGGATCTGGCGCGATCTGAGGAATGGTACTTCGCCGAGCTGGAGAGCGGTGCATGGGCCGGATATGCGACGATGTCGGCGTTGGCTGAGTATACCGGCAAAGCAACGCTGGCAGAGTCGACACGTGCAGGACTTGAGGCCGGTCTGCAAGATCAATGGCCAGGCCTGCAAGTCGAGGCCGTCGAAATCTCTGTTGCCGCATGGAAATATGGCCTCGACTTACCTCCTGTGGTTGAAGCCGCAGCCGGCGAGCAACAAACACTGGAAGTCGTGGCCATGCAAGACAAACTCGATGAGGAGCTACAGGGAGGATGGTATCGTAGAGCCGATATCGAGTCGTGGAATCGTCCGCTCAAAGTCACATCCGGGAGCCAGTGGAACCAGCAGGCGCGCCGATTACGGACTTTGCTCATGCGCATGATCGCGGGCGGCATGGTCGGTGGTGATTGGGTAGACGCAGAACAGCTCACCATGGGTCTGCCACAGAGCCACGCTGAAGCACTACGCGAAGGGATATCCCGGCTGCTGGAGGCCGGTGTTCTGCGACCCATCGATGGGGACGATCGTGTGACCATGAACCCCTCGCAACTCGAGGAAGTTCAGAACCTTATCAACCGCGACACAACGGAGTTCTGGCTTCCTATCATAGGTGCCTCGACGCCGTCCGCCGTCTCTGCAGAAGCTAACTGAGCGCGACATGCAACTTGGTGACACCATCCGCCTAGCCTCGGGCCAACGCGGCCGCATCATCGGCCTGGCCGATCTTTTCGGCCAACGCTACGCGGATATGTTTGTCGAGCTGACTGGATCGGTCGGCCGCGTGCTGGTTGGCGAGCTGCAATCTCTTCCCGAGGGCGGTGCAGGGCCACCTGTCTCGGTTGCACTGCGCCCGGCTATGACGCACCATGAGGAGGTACCCGATGCGTTTCGTACCCAAGATGGCCGCCGTGATCGGCTGCCTGTTGCTGTTGGCCGGCAGCAGCAGGCCTGCGGCCAAGGCTGAACTGGAGCTGCCTCCCTGTCAACCCTTCGATCAATCTGGCCGTTTGTTAGTATCGCCAGCGTTTCGCGATGATCATACCCTTTTCGTCATAAGATATATTTCAGAGCGCAACCGTTTGCTGCGCAGCTTCGACGCCGGCCTCAGTTGGGCCGAACTGCCGCTGCAGTTGTCTTCTCGCGGGGCGCCATTTGTGTACACGTCGCTGAACTATCTCACTGACCGCACGCTTTGCGTGTTGGGGGTTGATCCTGCCACTGATGCGTTGGTCATTTGGCGTTCGACGGATGCGGGCGATACTTGGACCATTCAAATCCGCAATCTGCCCCCTGGTCATGCCCATCTCGAGATAGAGCCACTGACGACAGACATCGTCTATGCCTGGCGTGGTGGTGGCGGCGGCCTGAGCACCCCAGAGGATGGTTTCTTTCGCACCATCGATGCCGGCGTCGTCTGGACGCAGCTTTACGCCGGCTGGGTCTACCGCGCAGCCATCTCACCTGATTTCGCCAACGACCAGACCATTTTGATCAGCCCTGGCGACTATAAGGCCAGTTTTGGTATCAAGAAATCCACCGATGACGGCCTGACCTGGGCGCCGCGCAACCAGGGGCTGGCGTACTACAATCCGGGCAAACAGATCACCTGGATCCAGTTTGCACCGGGGTTTGCGACCAATCGCACGGTGTTCCTCAACCTCGGCGGGGTGCTGTTCAAGTCCACCGACGCGGGTGACACCTGGCAGGATATCACCTGGCGCGCCAACCTTCCATTCTACATTTGGGAGCAAGTGGTATCTCCGCGTTACACTTTCGACCAGACGCTGTGGATTTGGGTTTGGCAGTCAGGCGCTGCCAGTTGTCTCGCCCAAGACACTTGCCGGCCAGCCGGCTCCTACATCTCGCGTGACGGAGGCGTCACCTGGGAGCCCTTGCCGACGCCCGAAAAGCTGGCCGTGCAAGGCGCTGGAGAGTATTGCGCTCCTGATGGCGGCTGCGGGGTCCTGTTGGTTGGTCGGTACTATGCCCCGGATGGTCACACGCGGCTCTACAAGTCCTACGACTACGGCCAGACCTGGCAGTGCCTGGAGGATCCGACGCCACCAGTCCCTCCGGTACCGGTCGAGATTCTCGAGCCCGCCACCTGGATGTTACTCGGTAGCGGGGTGGCCGCGTTGGCAGGCTATGCGCGGCGGCGCACACCCCGCACATTGACGCGCTGGCCGCAGAGGGCGTGCGGTTCGAGCACTGCTATGCGAACCTGCCGGTCTGCATGCCGAGCCGCGCATCCACGATGGCCGGCCGCAGCGCGCAGCACCACGGCGTCTTCTTCAGCGGCTGGGAACTGGGCCTCGACCTACCGACCTACCCGCAGGCGCTCCAGGCCGCGGGCGTGCAAACCTTCGGCGTCGGGAAGTTCCACCTGGAGAATCACTTCCGCAGCGCGCACAACGACGTCCTGAAGTACGGGTTCGACCGGGCGGAGACGACCGAGGACATCCGCGCCGGCGAGTGGCTAGACTGGGTCGCGGCCGAGCATCCCGAATACTACGAG
>JAKJAE010000108.1:0-283 GCA_022707665.1 Chloroflexota bacterium | reverse complement strand
TGTGGGACCAGCCACACCTGACGCAGTACGGGTCGGCTCGCGTGGATCTGACCTCGGCGCTGGCAGCCGCGCGCGCGAAACACCCCGCGCGGCCCGTCGTCTTCCTCTCCTACCCGTCCATCGTGCCGGAAGAGGCCTGCCAGACGCGCTGGATTGTGGACCGGGCCATCCATTATGTCAAAGAGCGCGACCGAAGCCGGCCCTTTTGCCTGAAGGTTTCGTTCGTGGACCCGCACGACCCGTACGATCCGCCCGCGCGGTTTCTCGACCTCATCGACCCGGC
>JAKJAE010000107.1 GCA_022707665.1 Chloroflexota bacterium | reverse complement strand
GGTCGGCGTCGTCGCCCAGGGCGAGGACCTGGTGTGGATGGCGCCCGCAGAAGGCGAAGGCCAGCGCTGGGAGATTCTGCGCTCGCTGGCCCTCGTCTCCCGAGGGTCGCGGCCACTGGCTGAGGTCCTCGCTCGTGTGGCTCCAAGCATCGGGAGCCATGCCAGCTTGATCGTCATCACACCTTCGCAGGACACCTCGTGGGTCGAGGCACTTGTGAGTATCGTCCGCCGTGGCGTCATCCCCACGGTGATGTTGCTTGACCCTGTCTCGTTTGGCGGCGCAGGTTCAATGAGTGGTGTGAGCGTTGCCTTGCGCAATCTGGGTGTGACCAGCTATGACATTACGAAGGACTTACTGGACCGGCCTGAAGTGCACCCGGGTCGGCGTGGCCATACGGAGTGGCGTGCCCTGGGCACCGGCAAGGCGATCGCGGTGAAGCAGGATGAAAACATGGCCTGGAGGAGTCTGGCATGAGATTCGAGCGTGGACGCCGGCCGGGGCTGCCCCCGAAGGCCAAGCTTACCCCTCGGTTGCTTCTGTCCTGGATCGTGCTCCTGGCGGTCGTGTTGAGCGTAGCAGCAGGGCTTGCCGGCGCGGTACAGAGCCTTCAGTCAAGTCTTGTTCTCGTGGTTGCCCTCGTGGCGATGAGCGTGGGTTGGGTTCTGGCCGCCCTACCGATGCGGTCGGGTTTCGCAGCGCTGCTTGGCGTGCTGTTTGGCGTCGAATACCTCCTCGTCAGGGTGGGCGTGCTCTGGCAGCGCCTCCTCGACATCGGCCTGGCGGCCGCCCGGTTCGTCTGGGAGTTCCTCGTCTGGTACTGGACGGCGGTGACCCCGGACTGGACGCCTCTCGTTGACCACACCCTGGGGCTGTGGCACGACATGGGAGTGCTCATCATGCGCACCGTCCGCTGGCTATCGGATCTGTTGGCGGGTGGAACCATCTACGACGTCGTCGGGATGGCTCTGGTGTGGGGGCTTGCTGTCTGGCTTATGAGCCTCTGGGCCGGCTTTGTGGTGCGCCGCACTGGGCGCCCGCTCCTGGGTGTGCTACCCGGCGGCATCGTACTGAGTTTTGTCCTCTCGTACACCGGGAAGAGCCCCTACATCCTGCTGCCGCTCCTCGGTGGGACCCTGGTCCTGATGGGGATGATGAGCCAGGGCGACCGTGAGACGGCATGGGCATGGCGTGGCGTGGACTACTCGGAAGGGCTGTGGGGCGATGTGACACTGGTCTCGACCGGTCTGTCGGTGGCTCTTGTCATGGCGGCTGCGCTTGCTCCCTCCTTCTCCGTTCAGAAGGTCGCTGATTGGGTACGGGAGGTGACCGAGCGCGAGGGCGAGTCGAGAACTGAGACGGTGGCCGAGGGATTAGGTCTTGAGCAACGTCCGGAACCAAGGCCAGTCAGACCGATAGAGTCGATGCTGGCCACGACTTTGCCGCAGCAGCACTTGATCGGTTCGGGACCCGAGCTATCGCGACTCGTTGTCATGGTCGTCGAGACGGGCGAACTGCCCCCGATGGAGATCACGTCGGAAATGTACGTTGAGGATGTGCCCAGGCACTATTGGCGCAGCCTGACGTACGACCGGTACTTTGGCCGCGGTTGGGCGACGAGCAGCGTTGTGCCGCTGGCCTATGAGGCTGGCGCTCCGATCACGGTGACCGAAACCTTGAACTCCCGTACCCTGCGGCAGACGGTGCGGTTCATCGGCGATGGTGGCGTCGTCTTTGTCGATGGTGCGCTCATGTCGGTCGACCAACCGTTCAGTGTGGAATGGCGCTCGAATGACGAGGTGTTTGCCGCTACAACGCTCGAGCGGCAGTATCGTGCCGACTCGCTGGTGAACACGCCTACGGAGGAGGAGCTGCGAGGGGCAACCCTGGCGTACCCCGATTGGATCCAGAGTCGCTATCTCCAACTGCCCGATTCGGTTCCGGAGCGGGTCCTCTCGCTGGCCCGGGACCTGACTGCCACGCAGCCGACTGCGTATGATCGCGCCCTGGCGATACAGAACTACCTGCGCGAGTTTGAGTACACGCTGGATGTCCCCATGCCGGGTGCCAGCGATGATATCGCTGACTATTTCCTCTTCGAGCTCCAGAGAGGCTACTGCGACTACTATGCGTCGGCGATGGTCGTCCTGGCCCGGGCGGCGGGCCTGCCGTCGCGGCTGGTGATTGGTTTTGTCGGTGGCACCTACGACTTCGCCCAGGCGCGCTACGTCGTGACCCAGGCCGATGCCCACGCGTGGCCCGAGATCTATTTTCCGGGATATGGGTGGATCGAGTTTGAACCCACGGGAGGGCGCCCTGCTATCGTGCGCCCCGGCGCAAGCTCTGTGTCCGACGAGACCTCACGACCACAATTGGCACCGCTCGTCCCGATCGCGACGGAACCTGAGCGGGGGCTCACGTTCGTTCACTATGCGCTGATGGGTATCGGTGGGGTTGCGGCTGTGATCGGGCTGACGACGGGGGTCGATGCTCTGAGCCTGTTGCTTCAGCGTCCAGAACGGATGGTGACGCGTCTCTACCGAAGACTCGAGGCCCACGCGCGGCGTCTGCGGGCGAGGGTGCGCCAGGGTGACACGCCGGACGAGTTTGCGGAGTCAGTCGCTCGCCGCGTGAAGGAGATCAGCGAGGAGCACGGTTTCACTGGGGTTGAGGTCGTAGAGCCTGCTGCCGACGAGGCGCGCGAGGTCGTCTCGCTCTATGTGCAGACGTGGTACAGCCCTGACCAGGGCATCAGCCCCGAGCAGCGTCGTGGGGCGGCCTGGCTGTGGTGGCGTCTACGCTGGCGATTGTGGCTGGCGTGGCTGTGGCGCCGGTCCGGGGGTGCGAAGGGGGTCAGGAAGTAGCATCAACTCGAGCTTGATGAAACGAAGATCGCACCGCTCTGGCGGTGCGATCTTTTCGTTGGAGCGGGTGAGGGGATTCGAACCCCTGACATTCAGCTTGGGAAGCTGACGTTCTACCACTGAACTACACCCGCGCTGGCTCAACACTCGCTATTATAGCATAGGGCGCCGATTGCGCAAGATGCTGGGATCGCCACTAGGCTGCGTAGGGGGCGCGTGGGCGTCGGGATGTCGTGGGGAAGCGCCCGGTCAGGCGCGCTGCGAGGCCGGTGTTGCGTCGCACAATCTGGTTGTTGTGGACCGCGATAGCGATCGCCCGGCGGTCGCCGACAAGGACGACGAGCTGCCGGGCGCGCGTGATCGCTGTATAGAGCAGGTTGCGCTGGAGCATCATGTAGTGCTGGGTGAGCATCGGAACGATCACTGCGGGGAATTCGGAGCCCTGCGCCTTGTGGATGCTGACAGCGAACGCGTGCACGAGCTCATCGAGCTGGGATATCTCGTAGGCAATGGACGCGCCGTCGATGTCGACGGTGACGATCTGGTCCTCGAGGTCGATGGTCGTCACCGTTCCCATATCGCCGTTGAACACCTGGCGATCATAGTCATTGCGGACCTGCATCACATGGTCACCGACTCGGACCACGCGCGAGCCGTGGGTCAGGGCCGCCCGTTCCGGTGCCGCAGGATTCAGTCGCTGCTGGAGTTTCAGGTTGAGCGCGGCTACGCCACACGGGCCACGGTGGATGGGGCAGAGCACCTGGATGTCTGTGGCCGGGTTCAGGCCAAAGCGGTCCGGGACCCGGTGTGCGACGATGTCCACGATCAGATCGGCTGCGGCTTCAGGTTCAGGCTGCTTGAAGAAGTAGAAGTCCGTCGACTCCCGCGTGAAGAGGGGGAGCTCGCCACGGTTGATGCGGTGCGCGTTGAGCACGATGGTGCTGGTTTCGGACTGCCGAAAGATCGTCTGAAGCCGGACCAGGGGGACCACGCCACTGTCGATCAGATCGCGGAGCACGTTGCCGGCGCCCACGGAGGGCAGTTGGTCCGCGTCGCCCACGATCAGCAGGTGCGTTCCCGCTTCGATCGCTTTGAGCAGGTGGTTCATCAGCAGGATGTCGATCATCGAGGCCTCGTCCACGATCACCAGATCCGCGTCGAGTGGGTCAGTGGCATCGCGTGCGAACTGCGCGGCTTGGCCAGGCCTGAACTCCAGAAGGCGGTGTATCGTCTTGGCCGGCTTCCCCGTGGTCTCACTCAGGCGTTTTGCCGCTCTTCCGGTCGGCGCCGCAAGCAGGACAGTCTTACCCTTGGCCGCCAACAGGTCGATGAGGCTGTCCATGATCGTGCTCTTGCCGGTGCCCGGACCACCCGTGAGGATACTCACGCGTTCGGTGAGCGCCATCTTGACGCCGTCTTGCTGCTCCTGGGTCAGGCGAATGGGCTTGCGAGTCGCCTCCCACCCAAAGGCCGCTTCCCAGTCGAGCGTCTGGAAGAGGGCAAGACGGTCGCGCTTGCTCGCCAATAGCTGGTTGAGTTTGTTGGCCACGCCCTGCTCTGCGAAATGGAAGGGCGCGAGGTAGATGGCACCTTCGGGAAACGCTTCAACGGGTGGTATCTCAATGGCCTCTTCGGCATCGACGATGGCAGCGAGAGCCACCTCACAGGCCGCTGGCTCGACCTCCAGCAGTCTCGAGGCCTCGGCGAGGAGTGCCGGGCGTGTGCCGTAGCAGTGGCCAGCATCACTGTCCTTGCCCAGAGCATACAGCAGGCCGGCTTCGAGGCGCTGGGGTGCATCGGCCGCCATGCCCATCTGCCGTGCGATCTTGTCGGCCGTCTTGAAGCCGATGCCATACACATCCTTGGCGAGCCGGTAGGGTGAGGTGCGCACGACAGTTGCGGCCTGGTCTCCGTACTGCTTATAGATCTTCACTGCAAGCGTCGCGCTGACCCCGTTGCTCTGCAGGAAGAGCATGATCTCCTTGATCTGCCGCTGCTCTTCCCACGCCCGCGCTACACCCGCGGCGCGCTTGGGTCCTATGCCGGGCACCTCCTGAAGGCGGCTGGCGTCCGATTCTATGACCTCCAGTGTCCGCAGCCCGAAGTAGTCGACGATGCGGGTTGCATTGGCGGGGCCGATACCCTTCACCAGACCGCTACCGAGGTACTTGCGGATGCCCTCGATGGTTGCCGGCAGCTCGACCTGGTAGGAGCTGACCTCAAACTGACGGCCGTGTTTGGGGTGAGTTACCCACGCGCCCCTCAGGCGCACGGCTTCGCCGACGTTCAGCCCGGCCAGCGCCCCAATGATGGTCACCTCGTGCGTCTTTCCCCTGGGGATCAGGCGGGCGACCGTATAGCCGGTCTCGTCGTTCTGGAACGTGATGCGTTCCAGTGTGCCTTCGAGTGTCTGTGTGCGGTCTGGAGGGTCCACGCGACCCATGGATGGCTGCCTCCCCGGGGATTGTACTCCGGAACGACTCTGTTATGCTTGACGAAAGCGCGGTTCTGCCGTATAATGCGTCTCGCGCTGCAGGGATCACGGCTTGCAGCGGGCTCTGGCGAGGTAGCTCAATGGCAGAGCAGGGGACTCATAAGCCCTTGGTTGTGTGTTCGAATCACATCCTCGCCATTGACAATTCAACCAGCTTAGGAATTATGATGGCAAATTACAGTGGTGTCAATCGAGTCCGTCGCGCCCGTACAATGGCGGAGCCAGTTTGTCTGGGTCGGCGGTTTTCGATTTAGGTTCCTGACTATCAACGCAAGTGTTTTCTAAAGCCAGTCCCAAGACAAGGGGGCTGGCTTTTTTGTTGTATAAATCTAAACAAAGGAGATGAGGTCATGAAAACTGTAGAATGTCCCGAATGTGCAGCCGAGCTGGAATTGGAAGACGGCATCGAGGAAGGCGAAATCGTCGTATGCCCGGATTGCGGCGTGGAGCTGGAGGTCGTCAGCGTAGACCCGCTCGAGGTGGAATTGGCGCCGGAGGTGGAAGAGGATTGGGGGGAGTAGCGAGTGGCGAGTGGCGAGTTAAGAGTTAAAAGTTAAGAGTTAAGAGTTAAGAGTTAAGAGTGGCGAGTGGCGAGTTAAGGGTTGCGAGTGGCGTGATCCGCTATTTGTAGATGAGGGGTGGTATGAGGATTGCTGTATTTTATTCCCGCAAGCGGGTGGAAGAGAAGCTGATCACGGCGGCGCTGGATGCGCGGGGCGTGGAGTGGGACCGGGTCGATCCACGCGCGGTGCGCTTCGAAGTGGGCGCGCCGGGACCGGGCGATTATGACGCGGCGTTGATCCGCTGCTTGAGCCACACGGAGGCGTACTACGTCACGCGCTGGCTGGAAGGGGCGGGCATCCCCTGTATCAGCCCCCACAAGACGGTGGCGACCTGCGGTGACAAGTATCTCACGAGCGCGGCGCTGGTCGAGGCGGGGATTCCCTCGCCGCGCACGTTGATGGCGCTCTCACCGGAGGCCGCGCTGGAGGCAATCGAGACGCTTGGCTATCCAGTGGTGCTCAAGCCGCTGTTCGGCTCGTGGGGGCGGCTGCTGGCGCGCGTCAACGACCGCGACGCCGCCGAGGCGCTGCTGGAGCACAAAGCCACGCTCGGCGGCTACCAGCACAATGTCGTCTACATCCAGGAGTATATCGAGAAGCCGGGCCGCGACATCCGCACGATGGTGGTGGGCGATGAGGTCATCTACGCCATTTATCGCCAATCCGAGCACTGGATCACGAATACCGCGCGCGGCGGCGCGCCCACCGTCTGCCCGCTGACCGATGAGATCGTCCACTGGTCGCGTGAGGCGACGAAGGCTGTGGGCGGTGGCATGGTCTCGGTGGATTTGTTCGAGACGCTGGATGGTCGCATCCTCGTCAACGAGGTGAATCACGCCCCGGAGTTCCACGGCGCGAGCGAAGTGGTGGACGTGGATATTGCGGGGAAGATGGTCGATTATGTGTTGCAGGTAGCGCGGGAAAGGGAGTAGGGAGTAGGGAATAGGGAATAGGGAATAGGGAGTAGGGAGTAGGGAGTAGGGAGTAGGGAGTAGGGAGTAGGGGCGAATCCCTATACTCCGTACTCCATACTTCATACTCCTCTCGATAATGAGGGGGAAAGTATGATCAAAGCTGCAATTGTTGGCGCTTCCGGGTATGCCGGGGGGGAGTTGTTGAGGTTGTTGTTGTTTCATCCGCACGTGGAGGTGACGCAGATCACGTCGGAGACATACGCGGGGGAATTCGCGCATTTCGTGCATCCGAACTTGCGCGGGCGGACGCAGCTCAAGTTCAGCCGGCTGGCGGACTTGAAGCCGTGCGATGTGTTGTTCCTGGGGTTGCCGCATGGCGCAGCGTGGAACCGCATCGACGAGTTCGCCGGGATGGCGGAGCGCGTCGTGGACCTTTCCGGCGACTTTCGCCTGCGTACTCCGGCGGACTACGAGAAATGGTACGAGCACGCGCATCCACATCCAGAGTGGCTGAGTCGTTTTGTCTACGGTTTGCCGGAACTGCACCGCGCGGAGATGGCGGGCGCGCAGTACGTCAGCGGGGTGGGGTGCAACGCCACGGTGACGATCCTGGCGCTCGCGCCGCTTTACAGGCGCGGCCTGGTGCGGGAGACGGTCGTCGAGGTGAAAGTGGGATCATCGGAGGGCGGCGCCAAGGGCAATCCCGGCTCGCACCATCCCGAACGGTCGGGCGTGGTGCGGACGTATTCGCCGTTCGGACACCGGCACATCGCGGAGATGATCCAGGAACTCAAGCTCGATCCCGCCGATCCGCATTTCCACTTCACGGTGACCTCGGTAGACATCGTGCGCGGCGCGTTGGCGACGTGTCACTGTCTGCTCACGGACGAGGCGACGAAGCTGGCGGAGCGCGATTTGTGGAAGTTCTACCGCGAGGATTACGGCGACGAGCCGTTCGTGCGGTTGGTGCGCGCCAGCCGGGGGCTTCACCGCTTCCCGGAGCCGAAGCTGCTCTCCGGGTCCAACTACTGCGACGTGGGGTTCGTGCTGGATGAGCCGGGCGGGCGGGCGATCGTCGTCTCCGCTATTGACAACCTGATGAAAGGCGCAGCCGGCAGCGCGGCGCAGTGTATGAACGTAATGTACGGCTGGCCTGAGACAACAGGGCTGGAATTTCCGGGGTTGCATCCGGTGTAGTCTCGATGCAAGGTGCAGGGTGCAGGAAGCAGGGGGCAGGGGGCAAGATGCAGGAGGCAGGGGGCAAGATGC
>JAKJAE010000106.1 GCA_022707665.1 Chloroflexota bacterium | reverse complement strand
GGATCCAGCACATTCAGGAGCAGATCGAGCTGGTCTCCGGCGACCTGCTGGACCAGGGATCCCTGATCAGTGTCCTGCAGGAGTGGCGTCCCCAGGAAGTGTACAACCTGGCCGCCCAATCATTCGTGATGACATCCTGGCGGCAGCCTGTCTTCACAGGCGACGTCACGGCGTTAGGGGTCACCCGCGTCCTTGAAGCAATCCGGGCCGTCGATCCGGAGATCCGCTTCTACCAGGCGAGCTCATCAGAGATGTTCGGGAAGGTCCGGGAAGTCCCCCAGACCGAAAGCACACCTTTCTACCCGCGGTCACCCTATGGGGTGGCCAAGGTGTATGGCCATTGGATCACGGTCAACTACCGCGAGTCCTATGGCCTGTTCGCTTGCTCAGGAATCCTGTTCAACCACGAGAGCCCGCGCAGAGGCCTGGAGTTCGTAACCCGCAAAGTCACCTATAACGTGGCCAAGATCAGACTCGGGATGAGCGACACACTCTCTCTCGGCAATCTCGATGCCAAACGAGACTGGGGATTCGCTGGCGATTACGTCCGGGCCATGTGGCTGATGCTGCAACAGGATCACCCCGACGACTACGTCGTTGGTACAGGAAGCACGCATTCGGTCCAGGAGCTCTGCGAAGTAGCGTTCGGTTACGCAGGGCTCAACTGGAGAAACCATGTCGTGCAAGACCAACGCTATATGCGCCCGGCAGAGGTCGATCTCCTTGTTTCAGATCCGGCGAAGGCGCGCCTTGCACTGGGGTGGCAGCCGGAGACCAGCTTCGAGGACCTGGTACGCATGATGGTTGATGCAGATCTGGAACTGCTGGCATCAGAGAAGAGCGCATAGAACGGGAAAGGGGGAAAAGCATGGGAGACATCATATTCGGCACGGATGGCTGGCGGGCCAGGATCGCTGAGGACTACACCTTCGACAACGTCCGCCGCGTGACACAGGGCTTTGCCGAGTACCTCAAGACCCATCACCTGGCTGATCGTGGCGTCGTGATCGGTTACGACCGGAGGTTCGGGTCCAGCTCGTTCGCCGAAGCTGCTGCCGAGACAATGGCCGGAAACGGCATCCATGTCTGGCTGACCCGCAAGAACACCCCGACCCCGGTCATCAGTTACAGCGTCGTCGAACGGGAGGCTGGCGGGGCCATTAACATCACGGCCAGCCATAACCCACCGGCTGACAATGGCTTCAAAGTCCGCGACCCACAGGGAGCCGCGATCTCCCCTGAAGGTCTAGCCGAGATCGAGGCCGCAATACCCGAGTCGGCAACGGATGCCCGCCGGCTGTCACTGGATGAGGCGGTGGGGAAGGAACTCGTAACGGTCTGGGATCCTGACCCCGCTTACATCGCCCATTTGGAGACCCTGGTGGATGTGAAGCGGCTCCGCAATGCCGGCATGAAGATCCTGGTTGAGCCCATGTGGGGCAATGCAGCCGGATGGTTCACACGCCTCCTGGGTGGAGGAACGAACACGATCTGGGAGATCCACGCTGAACACAATCCGCTCTTCCCTGAGATGAGCAGGCCCGAGCCCATCGAGCCGAACATCACCCCGGCCCTTCGCAAGACGGTGGAGATGGGCGCCGATGTCCTGCTCATCAACGACGGTGACGCGGATCGCATGGGCATCGGTGACGAGGGCGGTCAGTACGTCGACCAACTCCGCGCGTTCAGCCTTCTGGCCTACTACCTGCTCGAGGTTCGTCGCGAGAGAGGACCGATCGTCAAGACGGTCAGCGCGTCATCAATGCTGGATCGCCTGGCGCAGAAGTACGGCGTTGCGCTCTACGAGACTGGGGTTGGGTTCAAGTACGTGGCGCCGAAGGTGGTTGAGGTCGATGCCCTGATCGGTGGCGAGGAAAGCGGAGGGTATGCCTTCCGCGGCAACGTGCCCGAGCGCGACGGCATTCTGGGTAACCTGTACTTCCTCGACTTCATGCTGCAGACCGGCAAGACGGCCTCGCAGCTCGTGACGCACCTCTTTGATACCCTCGGACAAGCCTACTACTACGATCGGATTGACGTGCGCTTCCCCGCCGAGAAACGCCCGCAGACACAATCCCTGATCGACAATGCTGTCCCCACACACGTCGCTGGTGTCCCGGTGACCGACATCGTGACCATCGATGGTCGCAAGTTCATCCTGGGTGACAAGGGGTGGCTGCTGATCCGGTTTTCCGGAACCGAGCCCATCATGCGCGTCTACTGCGAGGTCACCGACAAGGCCCTTGTCCAGCCTGTGCTCCAGGCGGGGATGAGGCTCGCGGGACTCTAGGCGTCGTAGCAAGCCAGGGTGAGGCAATGAGTCTCACCCTGGCGCGTGTTCGCCAGGAGCCTGCTTCCTCACGTCGCCCCGCCACAGACCAACCCAGCAGCCAGAGCACCCTACCGGTCGGCTTAACGCATCTGTAACACGGCCGAAATCACGTTGCACGGGGTGCGGTGCTATCCTGAGGCCAGTTAGGGAGCGGGAATGCACTGGTTACTGTCGACACCGGAGACGTTTTCGCTGCGGGAGCTGATCCGTCGCTGTGGGAGACGCTATCCGCCCCCTATCCGTGCCATGGCTTCGGGTCAGCAGCTCCTCCGCGTCGAGGGATTGGGGACTGGCACTGTGCTGGGCGTGACCATCGAGCAAGTGCCGGCGGGGCTGGTGTTGAGGACGGACTCCCGTCTGAGCGGCCAGGAGACCGAAGAAGTCAGCCAGAAGGTTTGGCGCATGTTGCGCCTCGAAGAGGATCTGGCGCCATTTGTACGGCTCGCGTCTCGCGCTGATGCTCTTGCGTCCGTGAAGACCAGAGGCGCCCGTTTGCTCCGGGGCACGACCCTCTTTGAAGACGTCCTCACGTCGATGACCGTGCTATGGGACCTGGATGGCACGCCCGACTACACGATCACGGCTTCGCTCGTCAATGGACTTGGGCTCCCCCTTCCCGCCAATCCGACGCTCCACGCCTACCCCACACCCGCACGACTCCGCAGTGATTCCAAACTTCTTACAAGGTTACTGGGAGAAGAAGCCTCTGCCCGCGTCACCGCGGTAGCCATCGCATTCGAGGAGCGCAGCAGCCATATTGAGGCGCTGGTCCGGCGTCCCCTGTCCACGGCTGAACTCGGCAGCAGACTCACCGCGCTCCTGCCATTGTCAGCCACGGCGCTGGGCCAACTCATGCTCCGCATCGGGCGCTACGACTACGTCCCCACCGACGCGCTGGCCCGCGCTCGCCTGCAGCGTCACCTTGGACTGCAGGAGGAGCCAACGGAGCGCGCCGTCGAGGCTTTCTTCGATTCGTGGCACCCCTGGGGCGGGTTGGCCTACTGGCTCTGGGACTGGGGTAAGGTGGCAGAGCCGAAGCAGGCAGGAAAGACTGTTTGACGCCGTAGACCGAGAAGGTATGAACGGCGCTCCAGCCGCTCACGTTGCCCGCCGCGTCTTCCGTCCGGATGCGCCAGGTGTGGACACCGTTGCCCAAGCCCACCGACGCCGGCGGCGCCACGAACCTCCGGATCGCTGCACTGCCATCAAGTTCCACACCGTACAGCAGCGGCGATCCGCCGTCCTCCTCGTCAGGCGGAGTCCACTGCAAGGGGATCGCCGGGCCCTGTAGACTGATGCCCTCTGTTGGTGCCACGACGTCTGGATAGGTCGCGGGCGCAGCCCGGTCGAGAACGAACGCGACCTCCGCCGGACTCGGATCGGTCGTGGCGCCAACAGCCCGCGCCCACAGGCGGTATTGCCCATCCCACCAGGCCAGAAAGGTGTAACTCCAGTCTTGGATGCCGCTCGCAGCGAACCATGAAGGCGTCGCAGACCAGGTGCTGCCGTTCCAGTACTGGTTTCTCGACTGGTTCAGGAGCTGCAACTCAGTCCTTGACAGGCCTGCACCGGTCGCCGTGCCACGGAGCGTCGGCGTGGCATTGAGATACGCCCCCTCAGCAGGCGCGGTGATCGCGGTATCGAGCCAGCAAGCATCGAGGAAGGTCAGCGCAGCAGGCATTACCTGCGCCCTCTCCGCAGGTCGAAGTGTCTCGATCGGGAATCCAAGGACCAGGAGACGCTGACAGCCCTGCGCATACTGAATCGCCGCAGCACCCGACGTCGACGCGTCGACATAGGTCAACGCCGTCTGGGAACCGGACATGGGTGCCAGCACATCGGGGTAGTCGGCGTCGTACTCGCCGGGGGCGTCGAAGTGAAGGTAACTCAACGCTGCCAACGCGCCCCCCGCCACCGGCTGAACCGTGTACGTGCCCGCGTCGTCAGCTACATAATCGGTGTGCAACTGGTCATGAAGGAACTCCGGCCCTCCCCCCAGTGCCTCCAGATGCCACGCGAACTCGGACCCACTGACCAATAGCCCGCGACCCGCTGACAGGTAGGCCGTGATGAGGCTACGCTCGGTGCTGTTGAAAGAGCCATCAACGACCGAGGATTCCTCGCCCAGGATCCAGTCGACCACGCTGTAGTTCAGTAACGAAACGGCGCCAGACTGAACTGCCTCATTGCTGGCACTGTCCCAGGCATAGGTATTCGGAATCGCCTGACCGTGGTGCACCACGTACCTAAAGGAGTTGATCCGGTCAAGCCACATGCGGAGGTTCGCCCCCTCAACGGGATCGACCTCGCGAACCAGGCCAAAACGATCCAGCTTATCGAAACCATTGACCAGCAGCAATCGGGCATTCCCCACCCGGGCACCGAGGACCTCCGTCGGCATGGACTCCCCGCCGGCGTTGGTCGCGGTCACCCGCACAAAGACCAACTGCCCTGGGGTCAGCCCCGTAAGTGTCAGAGACGTGCCCAGTGTCTCCGCCACATGCTGCCACGCAAAGCCATCGGGGCTCGTCGCGATCCGATGGCCCGTGGCGGCCTCTCCTCCGATGCCATCCACCGGCGACGGAGACCACGAGACCCGCAGCTGGCCCGAGTCTGCGTTCTCAACACGCAGGTGGGTTGGCGGCTCCGGAGCATAGACCAGGTTGACGCCGTCCCGACCTTCAAAGTATCGGACGACGCCCTGATAGACCGCCCTTGCCGTCAACCGTGCAAAGGCCGGGTCTTTGAGGGCCAGCGCATCATCGTAGTTGTCGTGGAAAGCGATCTCCAGCAGCACGCCCGGAATACTGGCCGTGCTATCGTTGCTATCGTAGAGCATGCGCAACTCACCCAGGTTCAAGCTGCGTTTGCCCAGATCGGTCCACGAGGCGTCCCACCCCGCGCGGATGTCGGAAACAAGTTCGCTATGCACCGCAGCCTGCAGTTCGGTACTGCCGGGGGTCACAGGTAGCGTCTCGCCGTTGTGCACATACGAGACGGTACCCCGCGCCGTGCCATTCGACCCGTTCGTGTGCCACGAGAGGAACACACCGTTCGCATCATCGACGCGTTCGTACCAGCGGGCGAAAATGGGGCGGGCAACGATGTCATTGAGATAGGGCACCAGCGACGTATCGGTTGGGTCAAGACCGGACCACTGGGTCCAATAAAAAGCACCGGTCTCCCACCAGGGCCTGACGGGCGCTGCGCCTGGCAAGGGGTCATCGGGGGCCCTGAGCGGGATATTGCTGAACGAGTCGAAGGAGCCACTACCCAGACGGATCGCGTCGGCGATCACGGCACGCGTGGTCGCAGGATCGGACGTCCGGTTGTCCAACGTCACCGACGCAGCACCCGCGTAGAAGGGAAACGTCCCGAGGTAGCGCCAGGTCCGCGGATGCACCGACTGATCGATGATGACCTCAGTCGCCCCACCCGCATGGTGCACCGTGTAATGGGCATCGCGCACACGATTTGGGCCCGGGTACACCCACGCATACACAGCGTAGCGCCCCTGAGCGGGCACGGAGAGCGACCACGTCGCCTGAGCCGTCAGCGCCCCCGACCCGTCTGTGAGCGCGTAGAGATAACTGCCCCCGCCGTAGCCGGGTCCACTGGTCCCCAGATCCCACAAACCGGTCCTTGTGAAAGTCGGCGAACCCGCATCGTTGTCCGCGATGGCCCGTGCCGTGCTCCAATCCCGTTCACGGGCATAGACCACGGTGGCGCCCGCGTTCTCGAGATAGGGGATGAGGAACTGCGTCACGGCCTCGGCATTGTTGTGGTCCTCGATGAACCCCTGATAGACAGGCCTCTGGGTTCGCCACGATGACCCTGTCCAGTACCAGCCGTGGCCCGCGCTCAAATAGACGGTCTTGCCAGCTAGCGAGAGCGGGTAAGCTGCCACAGCCTCAGACATCCTCGTCTCAGCGCCGGCCAGATCGGGCACTGGTAGCGGAACACCAGCCGTAGCATCCTCAACCGGTGTGGTTGCGGGCGGATAGACAGCGAAATCCGACAGCGGCTTGCACGTGCCGCTTCCCTCGTCCCACGCCTGCACGGAGAGACTCTGCCACGGAAGCGCCACAAGCTCTGTCCGAATGGCTTCAACCGCCTGCTCCGCACCCATCCAGTTGTCGGCGGCCAGAACATCCAGGGGCACAGAAAGGCATACCGTGAGTGCATCTCCCTCCGAAGTCACACCGCGAACCGAGTAGCCATCGCGGGTGGTGCCGGCCAGCAGCGCCAGCGCGGCCGCACGGAGATCAGAGGAAGATTGCGCAGACAGCGTGGGAGGGAATACCCCAGCCAAAAACAGAGCGCCCACACACATCAGAGCGCAGCGCCATCGGTTATTCATGTGGGCCTCCCGATCCAGTCGTCACACAGAACCTAACCGCGGTACCCGTGTCGCACAATCCTATGATAGCACATCCATGCGTTGGTTGGATTACAGACGCAGTTGGATTGTGCAGGAGCGTCGATTGTGCTAGAATCTCCGAGAAGTGCTCCGCTGCGCGGGCTCCGGTGCACCAAGGGTAGTAGGGCAGTGTCTCGCACGACCGGGGGGATTAGCCGTTGACAACACTATTGCTCACCCACGCCGACGTCATCGCGCCCATGGACGACGTCCACAGCAGAATCTGCGATGGTGGCATCTTTGTTCGAGACAACGTCATCGAGCAGGTGGGGCCGGCGAATGAGATGCCGCCCACGGCCGATCGCGTGATCGACCTGCATGGGCGCTTGTTACTGCCTGGCCTCGTCAACACACACCACCACCTCTACCAGACGCTGACAAGGGCGATTCCAGGCGCACAGAACGCCGAGCTCTTCACCTGGCTCAAGACCCTCTACCCGATCTGGGCGAACCTGACATCGGAGGCCGTCTACACCAGCGCCCTTACCGGCATCGCCGAACTGCTCCTGTCAGGGTGCACGACAACCTCAGATCACCTGTACATCTTCCCGAACGACGTGACGCTGGACGACGAGATTCGCGCTGCCCAGGAAGCTGGAATCCGCTTCCACGCCACCCGCGGGTCGATGAGCCTGGGCGAGAGTCGTGGCGGACTCCCGCCTGATCGCGTTGTCGAACGGGAGGACGTGATCCTACGCGATACGCAACGCGTGATCGAGACCTACCATGACCCGCACCCATATGCCATGGTACGCATCGCGGTGGCGCCGTGCTCCCCTTTCTCGGTGACCGAGACGCTGATGCGAGAGTCGGCACAGATGGCCCGGGCGTATGGCGTGCGGTTACACACGCACCTCGCTGAGACCAAGGACGAAGAGGAATTCTGCCTGCAGACCGTGGGCAAGCGTCCCCTGGAGTACGCAGAAGCACTGGAGTGGCTGGGCGACGATGTCTGGTTCGCACACGGCGTCCACGTCAGTCAGACTGAGATCCAGCGCCTCGCAGAGACGCGTACCGGCGTTGCCCACTGCCCCTCGAGCAACATGCGGCTGGGCTCGGGAATTGCCCCGGTGCGTGCCTACCTGGACAGGGGAGTGCCTGTTGGGATCGGCGTCGATGGGTCCGCTAGCAATGACAGCTCGCATCTGTTGGCAGAAGCACGGGAAACGATGCTCCTGCAACGAGTGACGGGGGGACCGGCCGCCCTTACAGGCGATGAGGCGCTCTGGATGGCAACGCACGGTGGGGCCGAGGTCCTCGGACGCGACGATATCGGTGTTCTACAGCCCGGGAAAGCAGCCGACATCATCGCGCTGCGGTTGGACACGCTGGGTCAGGCTGGCGGGGCCGTCCACGA
>JAKJAE010000105.1 GCA_022707665.1 Chloroflexota bacterium | reverse complement strand
ACGCGGGCCGTGGTGTCTCCCACGGTGCCGGGGATCGTATGGGCGCTCCCTGCACTCACCCGCATCGTCGTCGCATATCCCAGCGCCCAGCTCTCATAGGCTGCACGCGTCTGGGGCGAAAGCAGGTCGTACGCGCCAGGCAGATCCCGGTCCCCCAGCGCCAGGTAGTAAGCAATCACGGCATAGTCCGGTCCATGCGTTGGGTAGGCCTGGGGCCGGTCGGCGAAATACCAGTCATAATGCTCTGACGTCCACCCATAGCTATCGCTCTCCCACGTGAACACAACGTTCCAGGTCAGGCTGGGCGCTCCCTGGATGCGGTGGCCCTCCCAGATCTCTTCCTCGAGATCGCCATCGACGTCGACGATTCTCACCCCAGCGTCACCGTAGAAAAAGCCCAATCGGCGGTACCCAACACCGTCCCACGCAAAGACGTGCAACAGGGTTCGACTCCCATCGGCGTGGCCAAAGATGGCGATCTCCACAATGCCATCGGCATTGATATCGCGGGTGACGATCTCGCAGGTGGCGTATTGCCCAAAACCAACATCTGCTGTCCCTGGCTTGGGCGGAGCCGCCTCGAGAATGGTGTGGGTGTCCCCGTCGAGCACGTAGGCCCCCAGCCGCGACGCAGGACTGCCTTCCTGATGGGTCAGCGCAATCCACTCCGGAGTACCATCCGCATCCACGTCCTCGTAGCGCAGGCACACGAGCCTGGCATCCCCGGCCAGAGACTGCAACTGGGTCCAACCAGCTTCGGCAGTCGCCGCGTAAGTCTGCGTCGCCGCGTAAGTCTGCGTCGCCGCGAAGGCGTCCAGGTCAGGTGTCGAGGTGGGAGTGGAGGTCGAGGTAGGCAGAGGGCTGGCAGTCGCCGTAGGCGCCAGCATTGGCGTCGACGTGGGGGTAGGCGAGGCGGGTGCCGGCGTTGGGGTCAACTCCCCCCTCTCGTGAGGGGAACACCCGTTGAGGACCAACACCGCCACCAGGCAGATAAGCCAGGCGGCCCAGATCCAGGAGCGGTAATGGTGTATGGTAGCCATCGGTAGAAAAGCACGGAGCCCGAAGGCTCCGTGCATCAAACTCGTAGTGAATCCAAAATAGGCTACGTCTTGCGAAGCTTGCGCGCCGTCAGCATCACGACGATAAGGACTGCCGCCGCCCCGATGAGGAGCCACTCTCCCATTCCCGTCTGAGAAAGCTGACCAGAGGAAGCACCCAGATTCGAGCTCGAGCCTGAAGTGCGTGGCGTCGCGGTCGCTGCAGGCGTGCGGGTCGGTGTAGGAGTGCGCCGTGGGGCCTGAGTCGCGGTCGGCGTTACCTCCGCCGCAGCCACGGCCGCCGCCGTCTCAGTATCGCTTCCTTCAACCGCTTCCGACGTCTCCGCCGCCGCGTCCTCCGCCGCAGTCTCCGCATCGCCCTCCCCTTCGGCTTCCTCAGGAACAGCGGTCGCCGTAGGGCCAAGCAAAGGCGTTGGCGAAGGCTCAGGCGTATCCGTTGGCAGAGGTGTTTCCGTTGGCTCAAAGGTAGCGGTAGGTTCGAGGGGTTCCAGAGTCGCCTTGACATCAACAGCGACCGCAGGGGCCTCCGCCTCCAATGCCTCACCTATGCGGGTATCCGCCTCCTGGGGACGGTTGAGGACCAGAGCCCACACACCAAACGAGAGTAGAGCGCAGACAAGGAGTCCACCGAGAACGGCCACGGCGATGATGAAGGTACGGTTCTGACCATCACCCGCGGCAGTCTTGGGTTTCTGCTCCTCCTCTTCGAGAATATCGTCGTCGCCCAAGGTACCAAATACGTCGTCTGACATGATCAGATCCTCCTTCGCTGCATGTGCTGATCCGCCGCACAGGTGCTACACAGTCTGATTGGAGTGATGATGCTCATAGGTATTGTAAAGAAAAGACGCAAAAACACAAGCTTACTTCTAACCATTAGCCAGCGATGAACTCACGATCAGCTTACAGTGCCGTATCCTTGAGTGTGAGGCCCCGCGATTCGTCCGCATCCACCGACGCCGGCGACGGTTCATTCTCGCCACGCGAGGGAATGTCATCCATCAGAAAACGGGTGATGGCGTGTAGAGCTGCCTTTACAATGGCCTCACCGAGAGGAACCATCTTGATATCAATGAAAAGGTTCTCCTCGGGCATCGAATCATCCAGCCGCTCCATCTCCTCATGAAAGATGGCCAGGATATCGGCTTCATGATCAGCGAGAAAGGAAGCTACGTCCCGTCGAGCCAGGTTGAAGGCGCTCTCGCGCAGCAGTTTGCGTATCGGCATTGGACTCGGCCTTATCCTACCTTAGAGCAGACGCTCGAGATTTGCGTACGGAACCTGGATCGTCACGCCCTCAGCCAAAGTCACAGCCGCTCCAGGCATACGGGCGCCAGTTTCAAGGTGCACCAGGCCCTCCAGGAGATGGGCAATCGTGCCCGACTGGCCACGATGGTCGCCCCTCAGGACACGCACTCGATCACCAACCGCCGGTCGTCCACTGGCATCAATCGACCTACCAGCCTGCGTCGGCATCGGCACGACAATGTACGGACGTTTCTCACGCCAGCGAGCGCCGATGTCACCACTGACCGCAGCATCGCGGCCATCCAACGATCGCAGAAGCGCAAAGGCCGTCTGGGTCATCGGCGTTGTTCCGATCCCTTCAGTCGCCACGATCGGGAACGGCGCCTCCTGTGCCCGTAAAATGAGCGACGCGGGCAAGCTGCCGATGATCATCCCCCGCACCTGAACGCTGGCGGCCTGGGCGATGGACTCCTCATCGACGGTGGCCCCTCCTACAAGGATCGTACCCTGAGAAGAAGCGTTGATGTGGGTCACGCGGATCGGATGTTGCGCATCACGGACCACCATGCGCAACACACCATACGCCTCTTTCCCGTTGCCCCAAAGGGCCTCGATCAGCCCGCCAATCGTCTCGATCACCACGCCCTCATCGCCCCGGGCCTCGACGACGTATCCCGGTACCAGAGCGGCGAGTCTCACGACCTCTGGATCGCCTTCCAACAAGAGTCGGCCACGTCCAACGCCCACAACCGTGCCGCTGATAGGCGCACGACAGACCCGCCTGCTCAGGCCCCCGCGCGCCGCGAGGATGTCGCCTTCGGCAATCGCCTGTCCGCGCTGAACTTTCAGCAGTGCATTGGCATTCTTGACAGGCACCTCCAGCTCCCGCGCCACGTCCACAATGCGGAAGTCCGCAGGCTCGAAACTCTGCGCAACGATCTGGGATGGCTCGACCGATTCACCTGCTCGCACCATCAGGTCGCCCGGACGGGTCAGCAACCTCGGAATCCGCACCGTCGTCAGCGGGTTCATCACACAAGAGGGGGTTGCCATGCTAACCTCCGACGTCCAGAGTCCACCGCTTCAGGGCACGCATCCAGCCCTGATCTGCCTTCCTGGGAAGTGCTAGCGGACGACCTCGAGCATCCACAATCAACCCGACGAGCCCACCCAGGACCTCGACCTTGCCTCCCTGACCCGGTCCCATCCCGATATCGAAATGCCGATGGGGCCGAATTTCCAGTGTCGCCCGCTGCCCAACAGGAAGCGGCCAGATCTCGAGCTCCCCGTAGTGTGCTTCCACGTCCAAGGGTCTTCCGCCGTCATAGCGAATCCGCAACCGCAACGCCGTCTCACCGGGTTTCGTCTGGCCGACAAGTGAAATCACCGTGCCCAGGGAGACCAGCGCCCCGGCCTCGAGCGCCGACGCAGCGATCAACGGCCTGATTCCCGCGACCGCACCAATGGCAGGAGCAGCCCGGTTCACGTCGAGCAAGAGCGTCGAGATGCCCACAGGCTGCACACCGTCCAGCACCGCGAGAAGCGCCTGGCCTGGCCTGGGTGTATGGACGATGCCCCCGCCAGAGATCACAATCGGATCAAGACGCGGCATGACCTCACGACTACCAAAGGGTGCGAAGTTCGCACCCGTGATATCCCAGCTCGGACGAGCAATGTCGAGCGCCGATCGCAGCATCTCCCGGACAACAGCCAGCGCGACCGATACCTCGAGTGGCGACTGCGGCACCGTGCTGGGTAACAGCTCCGTGTTGTGGAGCATGGCCAGCAAACTGTCGGCATCGAGAGGCTCGGGGATCCAACGCAACAGATCATCCAAACTGTGCGCCTGAACCCAGTCGACAAGCCCACTGGCGGTACCGTGGTTGTAAACGTTGATGTAGGAACGACCGCCGAAGGCTGCCGCCATCGTCGTTGTCGCTGCACCAACATCGACCCCCAAGACACCTCGATCCATGTTGCCCTCGCGATGCCAGAGGAAATCGACGACCCGCGAGAAAGCGTTGGCCACGGGCACAAAGGGGAGGCGACTCCACGCACTCAGGGCCTCAACCCCTGGCGCCACACGCAGGCGATTCTCGACATAGACCTGCTCCAGCGCACTCTGCGCTGGCCCAAGATGTTCCGTTTCGGCGCCAGGGTGCACGTTGTCCACGATCACAACACGCGTGATATCGCCCAAAAGCTTGGCGATCTGGGAACGCAGAGCGGCATTGCCGGCATACACCACACTGGGGCGATGATCCTTCTCGAGCATAGAAGCAGCCAGAGCGATCGCCTCGGCCAACTCGATCACGGGCCGGCGGGCGCCTCCATCGACACCCCCCACGAGCAGCACCACATCGGGAGCGCTATCCCTGATCGTGCGAGCCCAGGTCTCCTGTGGCGACCGCAGGGCGCCATGGCGTGAGAGCGCAGCCTCAATCGTGGCATACGTTCCCGCGACGGCGCGTCGCGCACTCTCCAGACTCATCTCCTCAACCAGCCCCGCCAGGACCACCCGCAGGGGCGACACAGCGTTGAGCGTAATCACAAACGCATCCACCCCGTCCATGTCCTGTCGAGGCGTGATGATGCGCCCCGAGGCATAAAGCTGTCGCCCCGTGATCCCCTCCAACTCCTGGGCGGCCTGGGCTACGCCGACGCTCAGATCGTTCCAGGGTGCCCCGCCTGTGGTTCGCGTCTCGGTCTGGGCCACAAATCGATAGCTGTCCGCAACACGCTCGATCAGCATCAGCTTCGTGCTGACGGTGCCACAGTCAGCAACCAAGACCGACTCGATGCTCGGTACCTCTGTCATTAGGAATCCGATCCTTTAGGATGGCCCAGGCCCATGGAATCAGCCTCCCGCCAGGGATACAACCCGGCCCACGAGGTCAGCCAACTGCCACAGCCGCATCACCAGGGCCGTCAGCGCAGAAGAAAGGGCGCCCGCAAAAGCTGCCCCCAGAGCAACCGCGACCAACGCCTGACCCATCTGCTCAAGTCCGTGCCGCCAGCCCTTGCGTTCTGCCTCGACGCCAGGCGATCGCCTGAGTGTGGTGGAAAACACCAGCAGCGTGACGATCGTGGCGACGAGCGCGATAGCGCCCTGCACCAGGCGCAAGATCCCGTGCTCCAGACGCACACCTTCGCCGGTGGCCCACGTCAAGGGCAAGATCGTTCCCAGCAATGCGCCCGACACAGCCACACCCGCACCGGCACCGACAAGATAGCCCAATGGGATGTTGCCTACAACCGAGAGCCGCCCCAGAAGACGAGATGAGGTAAAGCCCTTGAACAGCAAGAGACAACCCAACAAAAGGGGGAGCACCGTGGCCAGGCTTGACACCTCGATCTGCCCTGTGGTGCCGCGTACGTATGCATCGCCTTGAGCTGTCCACAGGGTACTCACGAAGCGCACTGCTATCGCTGCCGCATAGCCAACCGCCGCGCCCACGACCAGGGCCAACGCCCAACGGTAGAGCACGTTGTCGCGCAGCAAGATGCTGAAAATCAACAACGTCAAGATGGCACCAACGACCAGGCCCACGATGTCCATACCTAGCTCGCCCCTCTCTTGCCGAACAGGTTGGTGATAAAGGCAACGAGGAGCAGTGCGGCGACGGCCCAATGCGCAATCATCAACAGGTCGGCAACACGACGAGTCGCGCGTAAGTCTGCGTCGCCGCGTAAGTCTGCGTCGCCGTCCTCACTTCCATCGTCACGCATCTCGCGATAAGCAAGGGCTTGTGACAGTCCGGTGACCCACCCTTCGACGCGACCACCCTCAAGGTACGGCGCCAGCAGAGGCCCGGCGCTGGCACTCAAGCCCACGCTGATGGGCTGAGCCTCGGCACCTCTCAGGGCATTCTGCTCAAGCCACCAGGTGACCCGCTGGGGCTCAGATCCCAGAACAAGGACCTGGTCCGCTTCAACAGCCTCTGACCCGGCCAGGAATGCCGCGATGCCGCTCGCCCCCCCTGCCAGATAGCCGTCGCCTTCGACGTTGCGCGTTTCGGGTAAGGATGGGAGCGCATAGCCCAACCCCACACCCTCCGGCAGAGAGCTCACGACCAGTGCAGCTACTCCGCGTCTGGCCAGATGCGCCAGAATGGGCGCTGCCACCTGTTCCATCTCCTCCGCATAGGCCGGGCTATACTCAATAGCCAACACAACCGTGTCGCCGGTCCCAAGCCTTTCGACGGACTCTATCAGGGCAGGCACGCCCGGCGCAGTCCGAGTTGGTGAGACCTGCGCCAGCCGCAGCCCTTCGGGAACCAACCAAAACGCAGCAAAGAGACCAGCGAACAGAAGCAAGGTGATGAACCAGCGGAACAAGCCCGAGCCTCCACGCGTGATCGGGCGCTCGTGGGATATCGAACGTTCCGCGCTGCGGGGCTGTTCGAGCAACCTCTGCCACAATTGAGCCTGAGTCATGACGGGATCAGGGATCTCCACTGAGACAGCCGAACGGCCATCGGCAGGCCTATCAACAAGGTTTGTCGATGGCAAGGTTCCGGCGAGTCCCTCCAGAGGACCCTCGGGTTCGGGAGGCGTTGGCAGAACCGGACGAACCGGGGGCGGTGCTCCCTCCTCCTGAGCCTCTGGTCGCAGTGCCGCTACCCACTCTGGAATCTCAGCAGGGGCCAACGCATCAGATGCAACCGTTGACGACCCACCAGAGGCAGCCGCAAGGACACCGGGAGGAGCTAACTCCTGCAGCCATTGAGGTAGGTCTGCTTGCGTCAGGTCAACAGGTTGCGCAGATAGCTCGGAAACAGGCGCGGGCTCAGGCGGAACCATGTCAAGCGCTTTGAGCCAATCGGGCACCTCTTCCATAGCCTCAGATGCTGGCGTTGGTGCGATGACTTCGGGCTCCTCAGCAGGCATATCGCCACTGAAGACCTGGCCTCCAGGTTGCAGCGGCGGTGTGGGTATCTCAGCGGGCGCGAGGTTGGCTAGCCAATCGGGATGCTCAGCGTCCCCTGACACGAGCTCTGCAGGCAAACCCTCCCCCTCAAAGATGTGTGAGGCGCGCTCGATCCCTAACTCTGGCGCCCCAGAAACGCCCTCCGTGGAGAGCGTCTCGGCCGTCTGCCCTGCTTCGAGCGGCGCGGGGCCGGCAGCTTCGGCCTCGGACACAAATATCTCAGCATCAGCTCCTGGCTGCGGCGAAGTCTTCTCGGTGGCCAGAGCTGACAGCCATTCGGGTAACTGCTCGGAGCCGGTTTCCTCGGCAGCGATGTGCTGCAACCACTCGGGCAATGCCAGAGCGTCGTCCGCAGCTGTCTCAGGAGGTTCCGCAGGCACAGGTTCCTCGTCCCCACCCCCGATAGCATCAGTGCCATCGGAAGTGAAGATAGCTGGCGATGTCTGCCGCAGCCAGTCGGGGAGTTCCGCCTCTGAGATGATCTCTGCGTCAGTTGCCTCTTCGTCCGGTGTGCTGTCCGGCGTTCCCTGCAAGGCAGTGCCATCGTCGCCTGAGGTGCAGGGCTCGGGATTGGCGGGAAGCATCGGCTCGGGAGCCCGATCGGGGCTCGAGGATCTGCCGAGCCAGGCCGGAAGTGAGGGGACGTCGACGGCGCCACCCGCAGAGCTCAGCCCATCATCGCCACCGAGCCAGTCAGGAAGCACGGATGCATCGAGGACTGGTTCTTGAGCGGCGCTCTCACCCTCATCGCGACCTGAGTCCGAGAGCCCGAATTCCGTGTCCTCGTCGACCAGGCCAGCAAGCCATGCAGGCAGTTCCGGTGACCGAGGTGCCTCCTCATCAGAGGTAACCGGGCGCATCGGGAGCGAGATTCCTTTGACGCCGGTG
>JAKJAE010000104.1 GCA_022707665.1 Chloroflexota bacterium | reverse complement strand
CCCACGTAGATATACACAGCGCCAAGGCCATTCGCGGCCATGATCGCGTCCACTGTAGTCCCATAGTAGAGCGCAATCCGGAACAGGTTTTCACCCGCCTGCACGGTGTGTGTTACCGCGTCTTGCGCCGCCACAGCGCGCGGCACGGCCCCCTGTACCAGACACAGCACGCCCACCAGTGCCACCAGCAGGATGCCCCTGCCCCGACCCATGCCGTTCAAACGCCACGTCACCATACCGGAAGCAGTCCCTTTCTCCCTAATGCGTCGCACACGCAATGCAGGGATCGAAGGCCCGAACCACGCGCCCCACGGCACGCTCGAGCTCCAAAGCCACGCGATCGGCGCTCACATAACGTTCCGCAGCAACGCGCAGTGCCCGCTCGATCGCCATCATGTTGTGTACCGTGGGAATGATGAACTCGGCCTTGGCGATCTTCCCCTGTTCCACCCGGTAGTGATGGATCAGTGGGCCTCGTGGCGCCTCCACCAGTCCGTAGCCTTCTCCGTCCCGCGGCGTGTAGGATACTGCCGTGTCCTCATCGTCCAACCGTGTCTCCAGCATCGCAATCGACCGCTCGATCGCATAGACCAACTCAATCCCGCGCGCCAGATCGAACAACAGGATCGCGTGCGCCGGTTGCCCGAACGCCTCACGGAAAGCCTTGAGGTAACCATCGGCCCTCGGCGTCCCCAACCGCTCGACGAGATTGACACGCGCCAGGCTGTTGGCGCGAATCACGTTGCCCATGTAACTCGTCCGGGGAGCATAGCTATACTCGGTCTCCTCGACCGTCAGGTGGGCTTCATAGGCCCCGGGAGGGAACACGGCACAGACGTCGCCTCCGTGGCAGCCCAACACGCGAATCTTGTCCCCGTAGTACTGCGGCTCTTCGGCCCCAATCGCCGAGATATAGCACGCCGGTGCATCATCGCCCCACGTCCCGAGACGCGTCCCCATCTCCAGCGACGCCTGCCAATAGGTATCGAAGAGCTCGCACGCCACCGGCAGCGCCCTCGTCAGTTCGTCCCGCATCCTGTCGGCTGCCTCCACGCTGATCCCGGACGTCACCCCACCCACGACGGCCTTGACCGGGTGGATGAACTGCCCCCCTGCCAGCGTGATCAGGTGTGTTCCCACCTGGCGCACCTGCAGCGCTCGGGCCGCAATCCCGGCAGTCGCGTCGCCCATCGAGGCACTGTCTTCCACGTCGAGGATGCTCGCAACCCCGAAGCGATCCGGCATCGTGAAGATAAAGAGCGAGGTGGCCTGGTTCTGAATCAACTGCCCCAGCATCAACAACTCACGGATCTCGAGAGCCACCGGCGGGGGTGTTACCTCGAAGATATCCTCGAGCTTCTTCACGGAGGCGACATGGTGCGCTGTCGAGCAGACGCCACAGATTCGGGGTACGATGACCGGCATCTGCTCCGCAGGCGCCCCCTGCACCAGGTACACGAAGCCCCGGTACTCGGTCGCCTGGAAGTGCGCCGAGACTACCTCACCGTTTCGTACCTCGATCACGACCTGCGCATGTCCCTCAATCCGGCTGAGTGGAAAGGTCAGCGTTGCCATATCAGAGAACCTTCTCCTTTGGTCTCACAAGCCGGTCGCCGCTGGCATAGTCAGAGAACTGAAAGAGAAACAGGGCCAACTGCGGTGACCGCAGCGCCTCATCGATCTCGGCTTCGGGCACGTCGGTCATCGAGCTGAAGACACGCTTGATGCTCTTCAGCCACACCTCCGATTCCTGCTCAATGAAGGCGTCTGAGGGTCCCCGGCAGCCAACACACGGATGCCCTGCCCGCGTACACGGCGCACGGCAACCCCCACGCGTCGATGACCCCACGCACAGGTATCCTTGATTGATCAGACAGATGTCGGGCAGCACGCGCCCCTGCCGAAAGCCCACCAGGTGCTCTGGTCGCATATCGCGCAGCTTCTTCCGTCCGCACTCCTGGCATACCGTCTTGCTCGCCTGGAAATCCCGATTCTCCTGCAGCACAGCCATAAACAGCTCCGATGTCGGTGGGCACCCCGGCAGATAGAGATCGACGGGAACGTAAGTATCCACCGGATGGGACTTGGGGAGCAGCCGCGGCACGTGGAGGCGCTGCGTTCCAGCCAGGAAAAGCTCGCGCACCTCGTCACGGTCGCCCAGGTTGGCGACCCCCCCAGAGATCGCGCACGTACCGACCGCGACTACCTGCTTCGCGCGCTTGACCGCCTGGCGTAGTTTATAGAGGTCCTCGTCCGTTCGCACCCCACCGCTGATCAGGAGAACGTCCACATCGGGCACGTCATAGGCCGAGATCACGAGGGGCATATAGACCAGCTTGAACTGATCCACCCACTCGTCGGCATTGATCAACGAGACCTCACACCCCGCGCACCCCGACAACTGCAGTACGGCAAACCGCTTCATAGGATCTCCCCTTTCGCGAGGGCTATCGTGCACCGCCGACCGTGAGTGTAGCGTCGCACCCTGAATCTGCAAGCATGCCGTTGGCTTTACATCCACTTCGAAGACGGTATACTGACCTGCGTTATCCCTATACAACAGATGTGCAAGAGAATAGCATGACACAAGAAAAAAATGTACGCCCGAGCAAGCCTCGGGGCACAGTCCAGATCACCCTACCCGACGCCAGGACGTTGGAGGGCCCCATCGGTACCACCGTCGGTGCATTCCTGAGCGTCGCCCTTCCTCAACCCGAGGTGCCGATCATCGCAGCGCTCGTCGATGGCAAGCTCCGTGAACTGACCTATCCGATTGCCCGCGATGCAACCGTAGAGCCCATCGACCTCTCCCAATCCGATGGCGAGCGCATCTACCGCCGCTCCCTCACCTTCCTGATGGTCGCGGCTGCGCACCGCATCTTCCCGGAAGCCCAGATCTACGTCGACCACTCGCTCCCATTTGGTGGGTACTTCTGCGAGGTTAGCGACCGCGCACCCTTCACCGACGAGGAGCTCAGCCGGCTAGCTTCCGAGATGCGTCACCTCGTCGCGGCTGATCTCCCGATTCTCCGCGAGGACAACGTGCCGCTTGATGCCGCCCTCGAGGTCTTCCAGCGCCACGGCCAACCCGACAAGGTTACCCTGTTTGAAGGACGCGACCGTCGGTGCAAGGCATCGGTGCGCCTGTACAACCTTGACGGCTACCGCGACTACTTCCACGGCTATATGGTGCCCTCAACCGGCTACCTCAAGGTATTCGGTCTGCTGCGTTGGGAAGAGGGCTTCGTACTCCAGTACCCCCGCCGCATCGAACCCTCGACGCTCCAGGAGCCCACTCGCTACCCGCAGCTGAAGCACGTCTTTCGCGAGTATGGGAATTGGCTGCGCCGGCTGGGCATCGAGAACGTCGGAGGCCTGAACCGGGCGATTACCAACAGTCGTGCCCGCGAGGTCATTCTGGTCTCGGAAGCCCTGCACGAACAGGGCATTGCCGATATCGCCGGGCAGATTGCCAATCGCAACGAGCGCGTGCGCGTGGTCCTGATCGCCGGCCCTTCATCGTCGGGCAAGACCACGTTCTCCAAGCGCCTCGCCGTGCAGTTGCTGGCGCACGGCATCCGTCCCTTCGCGCTGGAGCTTGATAACTACTTCGTCAACCGCGAGGACACCCCAAGGGACGCCTCCGGTGAGTACGACTTCGAAGCGCTCGAAGCGCTCGACCTGGCGCTGTTCAACACCCAGCTCAAAGCCCTCCTGGACGGCGAAGCGGTCCAGATGCCACGCTTCAATTTCAGAACCGGTCAGCGTGAGACCGGAAGGGTCGTCCAACTCCCCAAGGATCGTGTCATCATCGTCGAGGGGATTCACGGTCTCAACCCGCGCCTGGTCTATGCGCTGCCGGATGCCAGCATCTTCCGCATCTACGCCTCAGCGCTCACCCAGCTCAACCTCGACCGCCACAACCGCGTGCCCACCACGGACTCACGCCTCATCCGGCGCATCACGCGCGATGCACGCACGCGGGGATACTCAGCCACCGACACGCTCCGCCGCTGGGAGAGCGTCCGGCGCGGCGAGAAGCTGCACATCTTCCCCTATCAGGAATACGCCGACGTGATGTTCAACTCAGCCCTGGTCTACGAGCTGGCTGTTCTCAAGCCCCTGGCAGAGCCGTTGCTCCTTCAGGTCGACCAGGACTCGCGCCAGGCCGTCGAGGCCAAGCGACTGCTCAAGTTCCTGGAGTGGTTCCAACCGCTCGATCCGGCGCTCGTGCCCGAGAACTCCATCTTGCGCGAGTTTGTCGGCGGACTGGCGCTCGACGAATTCCACTGGGACTGACCCTCTATGGATCAGTGCCCGAAGTGTGGCGAGGCCCTGAATGGGGCAACGATCGTCTGCCCCCACTGTGGGGCGACCCTCGTTCAGGACGATAGAAAGCGCCGGCGCCGTAGCGCACGGCGGACCGCGTCGCCCTCCCGGGTGAGCCCTCGTCGCCTGTGGACGAGGCTGCTCATCGGCCTGCTAGCCGTCGTCTTCTTCGTGGGTACCCTTGCCGCCGCAGCCTACGTAGGGATCTACGTGGGCGAGCGCGACCGCGCCACCCGCAGAGAGGCCGTTCTGGAGGAACACTACCAGGCCGGTCTCGTCGCCCTCAACGAGGGCCGCTACGAGCGGGCCTCCGCGGAATTCCAGTACGTCCTCCAACTCGAGCCAGAGCATGCGCTCGCCCAGCAGGGCCTCAACGAGGCCCGCATCCGTCTCGAGGTCAAACCCACCCCAACCCTCGAAGCCGCGCAGTCCCTTGCCGATCAGCTTCTGGAACAGGCGCAGGCGTCCTACACCGCCGAGGACTGGGTGGCGACGGCCCGAACGCTGACGCAGCTTCGCTCGCTCGACCCCACCTTGGAACAGGAAGTCGTGGAAGGGATGCTCTTCGACAGCCTCTACCGGGCGGGCCAGGCCTTCCTGGCAGAGGACCGACTCGAGACCGGCATCTCCTACCTGGATCAGGCCATCGCCCTGCGCCCGCTCGATGCCGACGTCGTTGCCGAGCGCAACCTCGCCGCCAAGTACCTCGACGCCCTCAGCTACTGGGGCGTCGACTGGGAGCTCTGCATCGCGCAGTTCGAGGCCCTATATGCCACGGCACCAGACTTCAAAGACGTCACCCAGCGTCTCTACCGCGCGTACGTCGAGGCGGGGGATTACTTTGCCGGTCGCGGCGAAATGTGCCCTGCCGAGATCCAGTACACCCAGGCTCTGCGGATGTTCGTCGATGCCTCCGTCGAGACGTCCCGGGCGAGCGCTGCCCAGACGTGTCTCATCGCCACCCCGGTTCCCATCAGTGGAACCAATCCCCTGCTGACCCCGCAGCCCATCGCGGGCTTCACGACAGGACGGTTGGCTTACCCGGTCTACAACAGTGCCACCGGCGCCTACGACCTCTTCGCGCTCTACGCAGATGGCCGGATCATCCGCATTGCCGGCAGCGCCGACCACCCCTCCTGGGAGTGGGGGACCGGACGCTTGGTCTACCGTGACCGGCTCTCGGGCTCGCTGCGCCTCATCCTTCCCGAAGAGGGTGTCCCGCTGGAGCTACAGACCCCGGCCCAACAGGCGTGGCCCACGCTCTCGCCCGATTCGCAGCGCATCGCCTACGCAGTGCCCGAAGCCGATGGCACGTGGGCAGTCACGATCGCCGTGACCGTGGGCAATGGCGAGCCGATCCGGCTGGCCTCCGGGTGGGCGCCAGCGTGGGGTCGGTCCGGCCTCCTCGCCTACACCGGCTGTGACGATCAGGGTCAGTGCGGCATCATCGTTGACAACCCCGACGACGGTGTGCCGGGTGGTCGGCTCACGGGAAGCGAGAGCGATGGCGCGGTGACGTGGTCGCCCGACGGCAACATGATGGCCTACATGGGCAACGTCACCGGCAACTGGGACCTCTTCCTGTTGAGTCCCCAGGGTGGCGTCCAGCAGCTCACCACCGATGCTTCGGACGAGGGCCTGCCCGCCTGGTCACCGGATGGCGGCAAGATCGCGTTCGTGAGCAACCGCGGCGGCACCTGGGCGCTCTACGTGATGGACTTCGCCACACGCGAGGTTCAGCGCGTGCTCGATCTCGGGGGGTCGATGCCGGGCTGGGAAAACCAGCGCCTTGCCTGGGCACCTTGACGAAACCCCGATTGCGGGTATAACTGACCCTAGTTCGGGGCGTAGCGCAGTTTGGTTAGCGCGCACGGTTTGGGTCCGTGAGGCCGTCGGTTCAAATCCGACCGCCCCGACACACATTCTTCCCCAGCAAGCGCATTCCCCTATTCGGTACAACAAGCTTCCGTCATATCACGAGCATTTGCAGTTGTCTCCAGGTGGTGCTACGATAGTGACGTAGGTTGAGCGGTGTCCACGCACGCAGCAGGAGACTCACGATGAAACCGTTCCGCAAGCACGTCGCCATTGCCATCGACGGCGGAGGCATCAAGGGCGTCATGGTGGCCCGCGCGCTCGCCGTCCTCGAGGATTACCTCGGACGGGGCGCGCCGGACATCTTCCAGCTTGCCGCCGGCACCTCCACGGGCTCCATCATCTCTGCAGGCATCGCCGTCGGCCTCACCGGCGAGGAGATGCACGCGCTCTATACCCAGCTCGGCAATGTCGTCTTCCGCAAGACGCTGCGCAGTCGCCTCTGGCCCCTCCTCCGCTACCGCTATCCCTCCGGCCCGCTGGAGCAGGCGCTCCGGAAGAACCTCGGCGCGCTCACGATGGGGGACCTCTGGTCCTCCACGCCGCGCATCGATGTGGTGATCACGGCGTTCGACCTAATGCAAAACAAGACCTGCTTCATCAAGCCGTGGAAGTCGGAGTATGCGCTCTGGCCCGTCGTCAAGGCGGTGCTCGCCTCCAGTGCCGTCCCCACCTATTTCCCGGTCGTCGAGGGACGCTATGTCGATGGCGGCGTGGGCTCCTATGCCAACCCCTGCTACGTCGCCGCCTATGAGATCAAGTACTGCCTCGGCTGGGACCCTGCCGAGACAACGCTCATCAGCCTCGGCACCGGACGCGACCCCCACGCGCACGACGTCCAGAAGGTGCTCCAATGGCAGGCCTGGCAATGGATCTCGCCCTTGCTGGGCGCCTTCATGGCCTCGGCTGCCGACCAACAGGTCCACCTCGTGGACACGTTCTTCACCGACCTTGACTTCCGCCGCTTTCAGGTCGACCTGCGCCGCCCCATCCCGATGGACGATCCGGCTGCTATCCCCGAGCTCACAGCCTATGGCAACCAGTTGGGCCACAAGATCGTCAACGATGATCTCGACTGGGCGATGAGCATTCAGGCAACGTCAGCTCCCGAATAACCCACGAGTTCCGTGCGTAAGGCCTTGACAGCCGTGCTATAATGACTATGGACGGTTCCTCAGATGGGCGCGCACTTTCTGGTGCCGTATCTCCTATTCAGGAGGTGGCTTATGGACTATGCAGACACGCGGAGGACCCGGCATTAGCCGGGTCCTCTCCGTTTTGAGGTCACCGCGCAGTCACCCTTGAAAACGCCCCTCGATTATGTTATCATACGCGCCGATTCAGTCCGATTTCTGACGCGTCCGCTCTGTCGGCTTGATTCGCACTCTTTGTCCTGATTAGGCGCAATGTACCCAGATAGCGAAATCCTGTTCCCGCCCCGGTGTATCGAACAGCTAGCTGACCTACGCGGTCCGAAGTGGCAGGACCTGGTTCGCCGCGTCAGTGATCTCCCCCACAACCACGAGGACGTCCTGGCCTTTAGCCTGATGATGATTCGCCTCGGAAGCTGCCTCACCTGTGACCTCGACAGCTATCGTGCCTCCCTGGGCTGCTGTACCTGTGCGCGGCGCACGATCAGCGGCTACAAGGAGGATGACAGCTCGTTGCTCGAGCTCTTCGACAAGTCGCTGGTGGAGGTCAGGGCCTTCATCGAGAAGCAGCAGCCGCTGTCGGTGTCCCTAATGCTGGAGGAGGCCCTTCCCGTCACGTCCGACAGGCTGATGTAGCAGCGCCTGTCCATGCGCCACCTCACCTGGCGTCGCTTCTGGTTCCCCTTCCTCCTGTTGCTCGCCATCTCGGCTTGCACGCTTTTTCTCTTGCTTCATGTTGTCCCCACTCTGGGTCCCAACCCTCGTACCTGGGCCCTTCAACTGACCGGCGAAGAGTCGTTCTCTGCCCA
>JAKJAE010000103.1 GCA_022707665.1 Chloroflexota bacterium | reverse complement strand
CAGAGGTGCTGAACCTTGCGTTGGACAGTGGTGTCACCTTCTTCGACACTTCGGCTTGCTATGACAATAGTGAGGCGTTGATCGGGAAGACGATGGCGCACCGGCGCGCGGAGTTCGTGCTCGCAACGAAGGCTGGGCACGTTGTTGGGGGCTATCAGGGTGAGGAGTGGACGGCTCAGACGGTCCTGGACAGCATCGACCGCAGCCTGATGCGGCTGCGAACGGACTACCTGGACCTCGTTCAGCTCCATAGCTGCGACGTCGAGGTGCTCGAGAAGGGCGAGGTGATCCTGGCGCTTCAGGAGGCGCAACGGGCAGGCAAGACGCGTTTCATCGGATACAGTGGCGACAACGAGGGCGCGCTATGGGCTGTGAAGAGCGGCCTCTTCGACACTCTACAGACCAGCTACAACCTGGTCGATCAAGGCGCACGCCGAGACCTGTTTGAGATCGCGGAGGCTGGGGGTATGGGCATCATCGTGAAGCGCCCGATCGCGAATGGGGCATGGGGCGCGGCAGCGTCGCCGAGCCATTACGCGGACGGTTACTTCCGCCGGGCTAAGATGATGCGTGGGTTGGGACCGTTGCACGGCGCACATCAGGATCGGATCGCGTTGGCGCTGAGTTTCGCGCTGGCTCACGAGGCAGTAGACACTGCGATAGTGGGGACACGCAGTGCTGCGCATATGAGGGCGAACATCGCCTGGGCTGAATCGTCCCCTCCACTACCTGGAGAGACTGTGATAGAGCTCCAGAGGCGCTTCGATGCGCTTGCGACTGAGCACGCCTGGCGCCAACTCACGTGAATGAATCTACCAAGGGAGAATGGACATGACCTACATTGCTGATGTGGATCGCTATGGGCGAATGATGTACAACCGGTGTGGTCGCAGTGGCCTGAAGCTTCCAGCGGTGTCGCTGGGGCTGTGGCACAACTTCGGCGGCGTTGATGTGTTCGAGAACGGACGGGCGATGTTGCGGCGGGCGTTCGATCTGGGGATTACTCACTTTGATCTCGCGAACAACTACGGACCTCCGCCCGGCTCCGCTGAGGAGACTTTCGGAAAGGTCATGGCGCAGGACCTGGCGCCCTATCGGGATGAGCTGATCATCTCGACCAAGGCGGGCTACGGCATGTGGCCCGGGCCCTATGGGGAGTGGGGATCGCGCAAGTACCTCATTGCCAGCCTTGATCAGAGCCTGAAGCGCATGGGGCTCGACTACGTCGATATCTTCTACAGCCATCGACCGGATCCTGATACGCCTCTGGAAGAGACGATGGGGGCGTTGGACTTTGCGGTCCGCAGCGGGCGGGCGCTCTACGTTGGGATCTCCAACTACAACCCTGAGCAGACCCGCCGCGCGGCGCAGATCCTCCGCGATCTGGGCACCCCGTGTCTGATCCACCAGCCCTCTTACAGCATGTTCAACCGCTGGGTGGAAGATGGCTTGCTCGACGCACTCGAGGAGACCGGGATAGGCGCGATCTGTTTTTCTCCACTGGCCCAGGGATTGCTGACGAACCGCTACCTAGGGGATGCGATTCCCGAGGACTCTCGGGCGGGAAAGCCCCACGGTTTTCTACGGCCCGCGCATATCACGGATGAAAAACTGGCGAAAGTGCGAAAGCTCAAGGAGATTGCCGACGGACGGGGGCAGACGATCGCGCAGTTGGCTCTGGCCTGGGTATTGCGGCACCCGGTCGTGACCTCTGCACTGATCGGGGCGAGTCGGGTGAGCCAGGTCGAGGACTGCGCCGGGGTGGTGGCGAACCTGACGTTGACCGATGAGGAGTTACGGGCTATCGAGGAGATCCTCTAGGATGGAACGCGTTGTAACGCCGCGGCAGCGTTTCGTCGATGCGCTCGAGGGGACTCCGTACGTCGGGCGGGTTCCTACGTTCGAGCTCGTGTTTTTCTTGACGATGGAGGCCTTCGGAAAGGTCCATCCCAGCCATCGGAGCTATCACCAATGGGTTCAAATGAGCGACGAGGAGCGCCGACTCCATCGTGAGGACATGGCGGACCTCTACATCGCGACCGCAGAACGGTATGAGCACAACGCGATCTTCTTGCATCCGAATCCAGGCGATCTGGATGAGGTGTTGCGCCTCATCCACCTCGTCCGCGAGAAAAGTGGGGATCGCTACTTCCTGATGATCCACGGGGATGCTACATTCAGCATCCCGGGCGGGGATGGTATGGCGGCGTTCTCCTATCGCCTGGTCGACGATCCTGAAGGACTCAAGCGTGAGGCGGCGGCGCATGTGGATCGGGCACTGGCGCGTGCCGAGAGACTGGCGGCTGCCGGCGGACTCGACGGATTTGCGCTCTGCTCTGACTACTGCTTCAACACGGGGCCATTCCTGAGCCCCTCGCGATTCAGCGAGTTCATCACGCCCTACCTGGCGCGCCTGACCCAGGGATATCGGGATCAGGGTTTCTATGTCATCAAGCACACCGACGGCAACATCATGCCCATTCTGGACCAGTTGGTTCAGACGCAGCCGCATGCGCTGCATTCGCTTGACCCTCAGGGCGGGGTGGACATCGCAGAGGTGAAGCGGATCTGCGGCGATTCCATCTGCCTGATCGGCAATGTGAACTGCGGGTTGATGGACACCGGTACCGATGAGGAGGTTGTGGAGTCAGCGCGCTACGCGCTGCGACACGGCATGCCCGGGGGCCGGTACATCTTTTCGACGAGCAACTGCGTTTACACCGGGATGCAGCTCGCACGCTATGAGCTGATTCTCGACGTGTGGCGACGGGAGGGGAACTACCCGCCAGCGACACACTAGGGATTGGCACATTCACTAGAAGGGACAGGGAGACAGATCATGACAACGCAGGGGATTGGGACCAACGTGGTGACGCAGATCGCGATTGTGGTGAAGGATATCGACAAGGTAAGCGAAGCCTGGAGCAAGGTGTTTGGACTGCCCAAGCCCACGCCGATCATTGCCGGCGGTGAGGACGCAAACGCCGTGTACCGTGGTAAGCCCACGAATGCCCAGGCGAAGCTGGCCTTCTTCAACCTGGGCCAGGTTGCGCTCGAGCTGATAGAGCCGCTCGGGGGTGACAGCGTCTGGCAGGAGGTGCTGGACCAGAAAGGCGAGGGCGTGCACCACATCGCGTTCAACATCAAGGGGACGGATGAAGTGACGGCGACCCTGGCAGGCCACGGCATCCCTATGATCCAGCAGGGCGAGTACACGGGGGGGATGTACACGTATGTGGATGGCGAGCCGGTGCTCAAGGTCGTGCTCGAGCTGCTCGAGAATTTCTAGGTGACAAGGGTAGAGAACAAGGAGGACTGCGTGACTGAACCAACGCGATATGACTGGGACAACCCTGCGGTTGTCGCGCGCAACCGCGAGTCCGGGCACGTGTCGTTGGTGCCGTACCCGGATGTGGCTGCGGCGACAAAGGGTGTGGATGCTGCCGTTGTGAGCCTGAATGGCGAGTGGGCGTTCCGCTGTTACCCGAACCCGGCTGCCGTTCCCGAGGCTTTTTGGTCGACGGACCCGGGCGATGGCGACCGAGGTCTCGCTGACTGGCGTCGCATCGCAGTGCCCGGGAACTGGCAGCTTCAGGGCGCCTACGACATCCCCATCTACACCAATGTTCAGTACCCATTCCCCATCGACCCGCGCTATGCAGAGGCAGCACGTTCGATGGTGTGGTCGACGCGGATTTCCGAGCGCGGACTTCCGCCGGAGGCATTGAGCTTTCCACTTGACGTGCCGCGCGAGGACAATCCGACGGGGTGCTACAGAACGACGTTCGAGGTGCCCGAGGGTTGGGCGGGCCGTCAGGTCTTCATCCGCTTCGAAGGTGTTGATTCGGGATTCCACCTGTGGATCAATGGGAAGGCGGTTGGATATAACCAGGGGAGCCGCTTGCCGGCAGAGTTCAACATCACGCCGTACCTGAAGCCGGGCGAGAATGTGTTGGCAGCCGAGGTCTATCGCTGGACCGATGGTTCATATCTCGAAGACCAGGACTTCTGGCGTCTGAGTGGCATCTACCGGGACGTCCTGCTCTGGTCGGTGCCAGAGGTCCATCTGTGGGACTTCACCGTGCAGACGGCGTTGGATGCAGACTACCGGCATGCCGAGCTCGGGGTGTCCGTCGACCTGCGCAACCTGGGGCCGGCCACGGCTGCGGGCTACTCGGTCGAGGGGATGCTTCTTGACGGGGCTGGTCAGGAGGTGGTCCGGTTTGGGTCGGCCTTCAGTGATGTGGCGTCTCAGAAGATCACCAGGGTCAGCCTGCAGGCGCAGGTTGCGGATCCCGAGAAGTGGTCGGCTGAGAACCCGGCACTCTACCAGCTCTTCCTGACGCTGCGGGATCCCAGTGGGCGACCGGTGCAAACTGAGAGCGTAGGTGTCGGGTTCCGTTCGGTCGAACTCAAGGATGGGCAGCTGATGGTCAACGGTGTCCCAGTCCTCATCAAGGGGGTCAACCGGCACGAGCATGAGCCCGAGACTGGCCACACAGTTTCCGTTGCTTCGATGGTGGAAGACATCCGATTGATGAAGCAGTTCAACATCAATGCAGTGCGGACGTGCCACTATCCCGATGATTCCCGCTGGTACGATCTGTGCGACGAGTATGGGCTCTATGTCCTGGATGAGGCCAATATCGAGTCCCACGGTGTGTGGGACCGCCCTGCCAAGGACCCTGTGTGGGAGACTGCCTTCATGGAGCGTGTCACGCGTATGGTAGCGCGCGACAAGAACCATCCGTGCGTCATCGGCTGGTCATTGGGAAACGAAGCCGGCTATGGTCCAAACTTCGTTGCCTGTGCGCAGTGGATCCACGAGAACGACCGGACGCGCTTCGTGCACTATCACCCGGCATATGACGAGCCCGACGTGGATGTGGTGTCGCTAATGTACCCCACCGTGGACAGTCTGGCCCAGCATGCCACAGCCGAGAATGAAACACGGCCCGTGATCATGTGCGAGTATGCGCACGCCATGGGCAACAGTCCGGGAAACCTCAAGGAGTATTGGGAGGTTATCGAGGCCTACCCGCGCGCTGTCGGGGGTTTTGTCTGGGATTGGGTCGATCAGGGGCTCCTGCGCACAGAAGCGGATGGCGTGGCGTGGTATGCCTACGGTGGCGACTACGGCGACGAACCCAACGATGGCAATTTCTGCATCAATGGCCTGATCTGGCCAGATCGGGTTCCGCACCCGTCGCTATGGGAATACAAGAAAGTCCTGGAGCCTGTGCGGGTGGAAGCCGTGGACCTGCAAGCGGGCAAGGTCCGTGTGACCAACCGGTATCACGTCACCGATCTGAGCGGGTTGGATGGGACCTGGGCCTTGGTGCGCGACGGTGAGACGATCGAGACAGGCGCGTTGCCCCGGCTTTCGACACAACCCGACCAGGATGAGATTGTGACAGTACCGTACCATCTTCCTGGACCGAAGGCCGCGACCGAGACCTGGCTGATGGTACGCTTTGCGCTCGCCGAAGCGACGCCTCTGCTCCCACGGGGGCACGAAGTGGCCTGGGCGCAGTTCTTGTTGCCGGTGGAAGCACCTGCTGTAGCGCGTCCCACCTCGATGCCTGCCCTGCAGTTGAGTGATGCAGGAGACCAGGTTTTGGTGCAAGGGGCCCACGCCACCATCGTGTTCGACCGTTTGACCGGGCGCCTGGCAGCCTGGGAGGGGGCTGATGGACACGCTGTTTTCATGGCTGGCGATGGCGGTCCTGTGACGAACCTATGGCGCGCACCAACGGACAACGACCGGAAGGTGATGGCTGGGCGTTGGCGCGAGGCGGGGCTCGATTGTCTGAGCGAGACGCCGGAGCGGGTGGCTGTTGAACAGGTGGCACCCGATGTCGTCCAGATCAAGGTGCAGATGACGACTGGCGCCCCTGGTGTCACTACGGCGTATGGCTACACCATCTACGGCAGCGGTGACGTCATTCTCGAGCATCGCGTGGAGGTGGCGGAGGACGTTCCGCCGCTTGCGCGTGTGGGCGTGAAGCTGCTGGTGCCCGAAACATTTGAAACCTTCACGTGGTATGGACGCGGGCCGCACGAGAGCTACGTGGACCGCAAGGAAGGGGCCGCCGTGGATGTCTACCGCAGCACGGTGGATGGTGAGTACGTGCGCTATATCAGGCCGCAGGAGTTCGGCAACAAGACGGATGTCCGCTGGGTGGCTCTCACAGATGCGGACGGACGCGGGTTGCTTGCGGTGGGGATGCCCCATCTGGAGGTGAGTGCACATCACTATAGGGCGGCAGACCTCGAGGCTGCGGCGCACACGCACGAGCTCAAGCGGCGCCCCGAGATCGAGCTGCATCTCGACCTGGCGCAGTCGGGCCTGGGAAGCGCGAGCTGTGGGCCGGGCGTGCTCCCGCAGTATGAGCTTACGGCCCGAGGTTACCGGTACGCGCTGCGGCTGCGCGCGCTGGCCCCGGGCGACGTTCCCGGTGAGCTGGCTAGGGGCATCAGATAGCCGGAATCCTTGCAGTGCTGAGGGTCGGGCGCGTTGGGAGCACTCGACCCTTGGCCTTCGGAAGGAGTCTGCCATGCGCAGCAATGACTGGCTTCGCCATCGAAATCGTGGGTTTCACGTCACCATCCGCGATGTAGATTGTCGCGACTTCGACGTGCCGCGATTCATCGGGGATCTGGGCTCGATGCATGCGACCTTCTTCAGTTTCTTCGTCGGCGGCTACGTCACGACCTACCCCACGGCACTCGCCTATCAGCGTCAGAGTCCCTATCTGGGGGGACGGGATCTGGCTGGTGAGATCGTCGAGGCCGCCCACGCTGTGGACATCAAGGTGTTGGGAATGATCGATCTGGGCCAGGTGACGGAAGAAGCGGCCCACGACCATCCGGACTGGTGTACACAGGATGCCGAAGGCCGCCCCATCGCCCGTGTGCCAGGGTTGTATGCCTCTTGCCCTATGGGAGGCTACCAACGGGATTACGTCCGCGAGATCCTCGCCGAGATTCTGGGACGGTATGATCTCGATATGGTCAAGTTCGGTGGAGGGAGCTTTGGGTTCTCACGCTCGGTGTGCTACTGTCCCAACTGCCGCCGGAGCTTCTACGACCTGACGGGGCACGATCTTCCGTCGGGGCCGGACTGGGCTGATCCACTCTGGCGCACGTACACCGGATGGCGGCTCGACCAGGCCCGCCGACGTGTCGTCGAACTGGGCGACATCGTGCACAGCATCGACCCCAGCAGAGCTTTTATGGGCAACAGCGTTTGTTTCGGCGATCCTCACTGGACCGTTGGCGCGGCGATCGATGTGGAGTCGCAGGCGGAAGCGGCGGATGCAGTCCAGGTCGAGATCCAGACGCGATCGCGCTATGAGGAGGTGGCTTCGGACATCCGTGCGGCAGGCAAGGCGTCGTGGCAGTACCTGAGTTGGCCTGCGGAGACAGCACGGTTTATGACTGGGGTGTCGGACACGCCGATCTGGGCTGTGGCGTCCTACTTCCTCGCGTGGCCATGGCGACGAAGTGCCATGGCGCCAGCCGAGCAGAAGGTCTATCTGGCGCAGGTTGCAGCAAATGGCGCCGACCCGATGGTGAATCTCTCTGGTGGACCGCCCGCTGTGCACGAGGATCCACGCGGATTCGATGCTATCCGCGGCCTCTACGGATTCCTGGAGACACATCAGGCCTACTATGAGGGGGATGCCTCGGGCGCCAATGTTGCCATCGTGTATTCGATGGAGACGCTTTTCTTCTACGGTCAGGATGACCCCGATGGGCGTTACGTGAGGGAGATCAGGGGCATCGAGCAAGCGTTGCACGAGGCCCACATCCCGTTTGACATTATCTCGACCCGGACTCTGCTGCAGAGGGGCGCGGACGATGTCCTGGCCCGTTACCGCGCACTCGTGTTGCCGAGCCTTGCCTGCATGTCTGAAGACGAGGCATCCATGTTACGGTCGTACGTGGCGGGTGGGGGGAGCCTTGTTGTCACGTTCGAGACCTCGCTCTATGACTCTGTCGGGGTTCGGCGGGAGGACTTCCTCTTGGCCGACTGCTTAGGCACGCACTACAGAGGCGAGACGCGCTCCTCGATGGCGAGCCCTGAGGAAGGCTACAAGCAGGTGTATATGTCCATCGAGCATCCCCACCCGATCCTGATGGGGATGGAAGGAACGGCGGTCCT
>JAKJAE010000102.1 GCA_022707665.1 Chloroflexota bacterium | reverse complement strand
CGCCACGCGCGAGTACGCCGAGGTCTCCTTCATTCAGGGCTTCCGGCAGGATCTGCCGCCCTTCCTACGTCCGATCTTCCCCTATCGCCTGATGTGGTCCGCGATGATGGGCACGACCGAGGCGTATGTGGGGGGGCTGGCGCACGAGAGCTTCCACGCCTTTCAGGGCACCGTGGTGCCCGAGCGCCTGGCTGCGGCGGAGGCCGTGGCGAAGCTCGAGGACAGCTACCCCTGGGATGCCGCGCGCGATGCCTGGCAGGCGGAACTCACGGCGCTCCATGCGGCGGCAAAGGCCGCGGCGGATACGACAACACGCGATGTCGAGGTCGCGGCGCTCGCGCGGACGTGGCTCGAGCTGCGCGCGGCGCGGCGGGAGGGTCAGCCAGAGGCGTTCACGGCCTATGAGCGCGAGCGCGAGTGGCTGGAGGGGCTGGCGAAGTATGCGGAGCTCACGCTCCCGCGCTGGGCCTACCACGCCGTCAAGGATGGGACCTACACGCCGCTTCCGGCGCTTGCCGACGACCGGGACTTCCGCGGCTATCGCACGCGCGAGCGCTTCTGGAGCGCGCAACTCAGCGAGGTGCAACGGATGGGCGGGCGGAGCGGTGAGACGCGGTTCTACTATGCAGGGTTTGCACAGGGCGTGATCCTGGACCGGCTGATGCCGGGTTGGAAGGCACGCGCGTTTGACGAGGGGGTGTGGCTGGAGGGGCTGGTTGCGGAGGCGAGCTCAGGCTGAGACTACTGGGCTACGGCAGCACGTGTCCAACCCGTCTCCGACGCATAACGGTGAACCCACGCGTACGGGGCACACACAACAGAGCGGCCAGGGTCTCGATCTGCCGCTGGCCGCTCTGTCACTCTATGATGGAGAAACCTGTCACTCGATCAGGCTGACCGCTTTCACATCGCCCGGACCCGCGGGATCGCCGGTCGTATAACCGGGATTGGTGAAACACTCGGGGGGCGAGTCCCCGTCAGCATCACACGGCACAGTGGCCAGAATGACCGGGACTGTCTCCGAACCATCGAATGATCTTAGATAACCCACCACTTGTTCTCATCCGCGTGGTAGATCCCAATCTGGAGGCACATCAGGGCGTCGATGTAGTAAGACTCGTTCCCACCGCTCTTCGAGTCCGTGATCTCGCAGACGCTGTAGACGTTGGTCGGATCTGACACACCGGCTTCCTCGGCGATCGTGATGTCGCCCGGTACGTTCTTCCCGGATGCGTACGGATCGTATAGGGGGATGTGCACGATTCGGCCATCCACGATCTTCTCCGCGGCCAACCATCCCGAGTTCGCGACACCTGACCCGACGCCGCCTGCGTAGCAGTCAGGCAGACTCAGGTACGGCGTACACGCTTCGCCCTTGTTGTTCTCGCCGTCGATGCGGTACTTGATCTCATCAGCGCCCACACCCCCGCTCGTGTTGCCCTCGCACGGGTCATCTGCCGTCAGGCCGGCTGTGAAGTCCACCCAGGCAGCGCGGTCGAGAGGGTACATCTTTGGAACGTAGTTGGCATCGCAACTGAGGTACTCCAGCACGTCGGCCTTGTTCTTGTCCTTGTACAATGTGCAGCAGTTGAGGCCGCTTGGATTCGTCGTCGGATTGCCGCAGTTGACCTGATTGTCGCCCTGCCAGATGATCACACGGTCCCAACAGTTGATCTCGTCCACTGCCTGCATCCAGCGATCCTTATCAAAGCCAACGGGCCACAGGTCACCCACCGCTTCAGACTTTCCGCAGACTGCCGTTGCGTCGGCGTTGACGGCGATCTCGCCAAAGCCGAACAGGCCCGCGAAGTAGGTGACGTAGGTCTGGGTGGCGACGACCGTTACAGTGGTGGGCGAAGTCACCGTGATCTGGGCACCTGCCGCTCCGTTACGGTTGACCGTATAGTCCCAGGCCACATCATCAGCGGCGGTCTCGCTGCCGAAACACAACTCACGCGCGCCGGCCAGCGCCCCTGCATCGGCGGCGTTCTGCATCGCACGTCGTTCTTGGTAGGCGCCACCCACATCGATCGCGAGGGCGACGAATGCCAGCAAGCCAAGCAATCCCAGCGCGACGACGACCAGGACCTGCCCATACTCCCGCTTATGTGTCGCCATATCCCCCCCTTCCGTCCCGGCTTCCCGGGTCAAGGACAACGACGCACGTCAGTTGCCAAAGATGACCATCTCGGTCGTTCCACTCATCGGGAACTCTGGAAGGCCGACGAGGCCACCGATCAGTGTGGTGAATGTGTAATGCACGGTCACCGATATCGGATCACCACTGTCCAGACCCGCACTAGCGCCGATGACGATGCCAGAGTTGCTCGTCTGGAGGTCAACGCCACTGTTGGCTGCCTCCTGGCGCACGGCCGCCTCAATGGCCGACACCGCGAGAGATCCCTGGTACTTCGGCACACGCGATGCTCTGCGCGCGCCCTCACGCGAGGCATTGGTCACGACGATGTAGCTGTGGAAGGCCCGTCCCATATCGACGACGCCGAAGAGTAGCAGCGCCAGCAGCGGCAGCACGAGCGCCATCTCCACAAGGTTGGCGCCGCGTTCTTGGTTCGAGTCTCGGTGTCCCACGCTATGTCGCATCATCTCGTTCCTCGCCGGATCCGGAGCGGGCAAGATGCTGTGCGTCGGAACGCATGCCCGCGGTCCACTAAGTGAGCACCGCCTTGCCGTCGACCAGGCGCTCGCGTACAAAGTCGCCCTCAGGGAGGATGCGGAAGTGGGAGGCGTCGAGGGCATACTCCATGTCGACTGCGTGCCGGCCCGCCCGGTTCTTCTCCACGCTCATCACCACCCAGCTTCGCATCGACTCTGCGTCACTTAGATTATAGATCAGGTGCTCGCGGCTGACAATGTCAAACTTGCTGTTGAGCATCAGGCCGATGTCAGTTTCGTACTGCAGCGCCGAGCTGCCCCGCAGGTCCGAGAGGCGCATGCGCTGCGATTGCAGCCCCATCCGGTCCGACGCCGCAATGGCCACGATCTGCATCCCCTCCGCCAGCGCCAGGTCCTTGAGGCCGTGCGTCAGGAAGGTCGTCACCTCATCTTCGCTGTGCAGCAGGTCGCGATTGACCGGGATCTTCTGCAGGTAATCGACCACCACCAGGACGTGCCCCTTCTGATCGCCCTGCAGCGATTCGGCCCACTGGCGGATCTCGGGGAGCGTCGTATAGGCGCCGCTGGCCTTGGCCAGGATCAGCCGGTCGGCGTAGGTCTCGATCTTGCGTACCGTGGGCTCGTAGCGTGGGTCGTCGCGGAGCATCGCGATCAGCCCACCGGTCTCTGTGGCATTGGCCGACATCTGGGCGAGCTTGCGCAGCGTGAGCATGTTCTCGCGGGATTCACCCGTGCTCTCCAGGCAGAGCAGCCGTGAGAGCAGGTGGGTCCGGTCGTGTTCGTAGCAGACGTACATCGCCCGGTTCTGGTCGCTGGCCAGACACACGTTGCGCGCCATCTGCAGCGCCAGGATCGTCTTGCCCACGCCGTAAGGGCCGCCGATCACCATGAGCTCGCCGGGGCGGATGCCGCCGTTGAGGATGTCATCGAGGGGCGTGAAGCCGGTAGCCATGGGTTGGAACTGCGAGAGACGCCCTGTGGCGGCCATCGCCTCGAAGTCCTCCATGACGCGGGAGATCGACGCCGGTCCCGGCGCTTCACTCAGCCACGTGCGCTTGCGCGGGTCGAGCCAGCTACGTGCTCCCTGGTCCATACACTCCTCCTGTGGTGCTGCTGGCCTTGCGAAGGCGCTCCGGAACCCTTGCGAGGGTTAGGTGGCGCGGTGTTCACAAGGCTCTAGGCGCTCCAACGTGATTTCTCTACAAGGTGGCCCGGAACCCTCGCAAGGGAACGGACGGTGCACCTCGCCCGGCGCAGGTACTCCCGCTCGGGATTGAACATGGTCGGGGGCAGCTTGATGCCGTGGGTCTCGATCTTGTCCATGAACGTCGGTCGCACGCCCAACGCCGTGAAGTAGCCCTGGACGTGGCCCCCACTGTAGCCGGTCTGGACGTACTGGAAGATGTCCTGCATGACGATCGTCGGTCCCTCCATCCCCTGGACCTCGGAGATGTAGACGACCTTGCGGGCGCCATCCGCCAGGCGGTCGACGTGCACGATCAGGTCAAAGGCCGAGGCGATCTGTTCGCGGATGGCTGCCAGCGGCATTTCCATCCCGGCCATCAGGGCCATCGTGGCGATGCGGGCCAGCGTGTCGCGCGGCGAGTTGGAGTGCGCCGTGGTGAGGGAGCCGTCGTGACCGGTGTTCATCGCCTGGAGCATGTCCACCACTTCGCCGCCGCGGACCTCGCCGACGACGATGCGGTCCGGGCGCATGCGCAGTGCGTTGATGACCAGTTGGCGGATCGGCACCTGGCCCTTGCCCTCGATGTTCGGTGGCCGCGCTTCGAGCCGCACGACATGGCGCTGGTGGAGCTGCAGCTCGGCTGAGTCTTCGATCGTGATGATGCGCTCGTTCTCGGGCAGGAATCCTGAGAGCGCATTGAGGAGCGTTGTCTTTCCGGTGGAGGTACCGCCGGAGACGACGATGTTGAGCCGGGCTTCGACGCATGCCCGCAAGAAGTCGGCCTGCGTCCGCGTCAGCGTGTCCACCTTGATCAGGTCTTCGACGTCGAAGATCGCGCGGGCGAACTTGCGGATGCTGATCGAGGGGCCGTCGATCGCCAGGGGCGGGATGATGATGTTCACGCGCGAGCCATCCGGCAACCGGGCGTCGACCATCGGGCTGGACTCATCCACGCGCCGTCCCAACGGCGTAACGATGCGGTCGATGACGTGCATCACCTCATCGCTGTCGCGGAACTGGACGTCGGTCTCTTCCAGGATGCCGCTGCGCTCGATGTAGATGCGGTCGGGCCCATTCACCAGGATCTCGGTGACGGTGTCGTCGCGCAGGAAGGGCTCGATCGGCCCGTAGCCCAGCACATCGGCCACGATCTGCTCGAAGAGCAGGTTGCGGTCAGAACGGCTCATCGGCAGTCGTTCGTCCTGCAGTGTCTCGACGAAGATCTGTTCGAGCGCCCGCCGGACGCTCTGGGCGTCGTTGGTATCGACGACAGGGCTCAGCTCGGCCAGGAGGCGCCGCTGCACCCGCTCCCTGATCTCGTTGTAGGCTCGCACCTGTTGTGAGCGAGCAGGCGCCGGCGCCTGCATTGTGCTGGGGCGAGCTGACGTCGGATCGACGTTGCCGTTGCTGCGTCTGCGCATCATTACCTTGTCTCCTGCTTGACCCAGATTGGGCTGTATTCGTCCCAGGCCGTGTTGCTGATGTTGGTGACCTGGGTGCCATCGGTATTCATGGTATAGATCTGCAGCAGTCCCGAGCGGTTCGACCAGAAGGCGAGTTTCCCGCTGTCGGGCGACCACGAGGGGTGGCGATCCCACTCCCAGATGTTGGGCGTGAGGTTCTGGGGAAAACTGCGATCGACCTGGATGATCCAGATGTCGTCACTGTCGAGCTCGCCCGAAACGAAGGCGAGCCAGTTTCCGTCTGGCGACCAGACCGGGTCGGTGCAGTCGGCCTGGAATTGGGTCACCTGGGTTGCGAAGCCACCTCCGGTTCGCAACTGCTCCGGGATCGACACGAACACCTGCTGCCAGGGGTCGTTGGGCGCGGGTGGCTGGCTGAAGGCAAAGCGATCGCGATCCGGGGCGTAGCGCTCGCTGTCCCGGAGCTCCTCAAACTGCGTCAGAAGATCCGCGGTCCGCCCCAGGCGTTGCCTCCCCGTCCCGTCGGGGTTCATCAGCCAGATCTGGCCACGGCTCGGCGAATCGGCCATGAACACGATCTTGTTGGTGTAGGACGCGAGGGGGCGCGGGGTGGGGGCGGGGCCCGCCACCACCGGACGTGGGGTAGAGGTTGGCGGCGGGGTGGCCGTCGGCGTCAGGAACGGGCGGACGTAGAAGAGGCGCCCCTCGACGAAGGCCTTGTCGGCCACGGGCAATTCGCTGGCCTTCAGATACTGCTCGTAGGCCAGGTAGTTGTCGCCGGCATCGCGATAGGCGTCACCGCTGCGGACATAGGATTCGTAGAGCAGCCGTAAAACCGTACCGTTCAGATAGTTCGAGCGCGTATCGTAAACGACACGCAGCGCAGCGGCCGCCTCGGTCCAGTTCTCGGCATAGTAGGCCGACTGGCCCTCCAGGTAGAGTTTGAGCAGTTGGCGCTCCAGCCCCGCGTCCTGGCTGCGGGGTTGCAGGGCCAGCGCCTTGGAAAAGTAGTTCAGCGCCTCGGGCAGCGTCTCGAGCTCGGGCGGCGTCTGCTGGACGATGTCGTATGCGAGTGCCATGTAGAGCTCGAACAGGCGCGATTCCACGAGCGCGCGTTCGTAGGCCACGTTCTCGGTGCGCAGGGCTTCATAGGCCGCGACGGCGGCCCGCTTATCCCCGGCCCTGTAGGCCTCACCTGCCGCGGCGAACTGCTCCTCCACGGACTGGACGCGCTCGATCTCGGCCATCCGCGCGGCGATATCGCGGTACCCCGGGCGCAGTGCGTCCAGTTCTGCGTAGGTCTCCATCGCCGCGTCATCCTCACCGGCGGCATCGAGCGCCACGGCCTGTTCGTAGAGCGCCACGATCTGGCGCTCCTGGGCGATACGCTCCAGTCCAGCCAGGGCCTGTTCGTTTTCCGGCTCGATGGCCAGCGCCGCGTTGAAGCGTTCTTCCGCAGTATCCCAGTTCGAGCCCTTGAGCAGGGCATCGCCATCGGCAAGGAGCTGGTCGAGTTGCTGCGCGGCCTGCGCCGACTGGATGAGCGGCTGGACGCGCTCGACGACGAGCTTGCCGCCCGTGTAGACGAGGAAGCCGATCAGGCCCACCAGGACGATGCGCAGGAAGATCGCGCCAAAGCGCACCGTCGTTCGTTTGCCGCGGATGCGCCGGCCCGAATCCACGCTGGCGCGCAGGCGCGCCGTCTCCAGGGCGCGGGTCACTGCAACACTGTCGGGGTAAAGGCCCTTCAGTTGCTCAAAGGCCTGGATGGCTTCGTCCCACTCGCCCTTCTGCAGGGCGCGCGCCCCCTGGCGATAAAGTGGGTCCTCGCGGCCCGGTCCCAAACGATCTTCGAAATCGGTCACAGCCGTCTCCTCTAGAGGTTTCCCAACGCATCCATGATGCGCGGGATGCCCGGACCCAACAGCACCACGAGCAGCGCCGGGAAGACCAGGAACACCAGGGCGATCACCATCTTGATGCTGGCCTGGCGGGCCAGCTCCTCGGCGCGCTGCCGGCGGCGCACGCGGACCTGGGCTGCCTGGGTGTGTAACGTCTCGGCGATGCTCACGCCGAGCTCGCTCGATTGGATCAGAACGCCCACGAAGGTCTCGACGTCACGCACACCCGTGCGCGCCGCCATGCGCTGCAAGGCCAGATTGCGCGGGGTGCCCACGCGGATCTCGAGAACCGTGCGGTTGATCTCACGCGTCAGGGCGTTATCCCATCGCTCTGCGACGCGTACCATCGCGGAGTCCAGGCCGAGCCCGGCGTCGACGCTCACGCTCAAGAGGTCGAGAGCGTTCGAGAAGTTGCGGATGATCTCACCCTTGCGGTTGGTCGCTTGCCGCTGGAGCCAGACGCGGGGCAGCAGGTAACCGATCAGGACCAAGAGCGATCCGTTGCGCGCTACGATCAGCCACGAGGTCGTGCCCAGCGTGCCCATCAGGCGCAGGACCAACAGGTAAAGCGCTCCCAGCAACACCGCCGCCAGTATCTGCAACCCGAAGATGTCGGGGGCGGTAAGGCCACCCGGATCGCCGGCCTCCACCAATAACCGCTGCACGCGCTTCACCGTGCGTGCAGGCGTGAAGGCCGTGATCGCGCGGAACAGGCCTCGCAGGGCGGGCCCGATGACACGCTTCCAGAACGAGCGCTCCATCTCCGCGTCCTCGATGATGTCCCGCCCTTCGAGGTAGCCCGAGAGGCGGCTTTCCTCCTGCGACCGCGAGCGTGAGGGCGCGACCGCCATCCAGAAAAACAGGATGGCCAGCGCTGCCAGGGCCGCAAACGTCCAGGGCGACGAAACCACGTCCGAGTGGATGATCCAGTCCAGGATGGCCTCAAGTTGGTCGATCGCCATGGCTAGACCTCGATGTCCACGATCTTGCGGATCACGAGAAAGCCGATGATCTGCAGGAGTAGGGCCGAGATCGGCAGAATGCGCACCCATCCCGGGGCGAACAGATCGCGGACGTATTCCGGGTTCACCAGGAAGATGAAGAGGCCGGCGATTAACGGCAGGAATGCCAGGACGTAGCCCGTGAAGCGTTGTTGCGCAGTCAACAC
>JAKJAE010000101.1 GCA_022707665.1 Chloroflexota bacterium | reverse complement strand
TATCCTGCCCTGGCTGAACGAAAACCCTTTGTGAGTATCAAAGCGGTACCGCTCAGGATGGTCCGCGAGTGACAGAAACCAGGCGCGGGCTTGGGCAGGACTGACTTTGATGCTCACTCTCGAGACTATGCCAGGCCGTGAGGTCGGTAGGGTGTAACAGGGGTCAGGGTGTTGTTTCACTCTCTTCTCCCACAGCGTCGGGCATAAAAACATACCCGATGCCAGGTCGGGTCTGGATCATCTCTGGATCGTCTGGGTTGCGTTCGATTTTCTGGCGAAGGCGACGGATGACCTGCCAGACCAGGTGCGGCTCGTGTCGATCGATATCCCAAACGCGCTCCAGCAAATAGCTGGTGACCAGGACACGACCGGGGTTCGTGACCAACTCGACGAGGAGACGGTACTCCGTTGGCGTAAGCAGCACCTCTTCCCCGCGAACGAACAAGCGGCGGCTGGACAGATCGAGCGTCAGGCCCCCGCCTCTGTACACCGTTGCTGACGCCTCCGCCAGTGTACCCGTGCGACGAAGCCGAGCCCGAATCCTAGCCAGCATCACTTGAGCACTAAATGGCTTCGCGACATAGTCATCTGCGCCTGCATCCAGCCCTCGCACGACGTGCTCCGGACTCGCCAAGGCTGTGAGCATGATGATCGGGACGCTGGAGAACCGTCGTATCTCCTGACAGGCGGCAATGCCGTCTTTTCCGGGTGGCAGCATAATGTCAAGCAAGATGAGATCGATGTCCTCTCGAGCAGCGAGCTCAACCGCGCGCTGCGCAGTGCTCGCGGTGATAACCTCGTACCCGCTTGCTTCCAGGTTGACGCGGATCAGCTTCAGGTAGCGTGGCTCATCGTCTACCACCAGGATCCGGCCGCGATCTTCGGCGCCCACTGGGTTAACCTCCTTGCATTCGGTTCATTGCCAACCCCTCCCGCCGACTCGTTTTCACTTTGATTGCGGATGAGTCGCTTGCTCCCGGCCCATCTGGGGATCAAGCGAAGGACCCGGCAGCGTGAACACTACGGTTGTACCGGGAAAAGGCCGGTCATCTTCGTGAGCCTGAATCCAGATCTTTCCGCCGTGCGCCTCGACGATGGTCCGGCACGTAGCCAGCCCGAGCCCGGTACCCGGTATGGAATCGGTGAACGCCGTGTGGATGCGGTAGAACCTTTCGAACACGAGCTCCCGTTGGTCTGGTGGGATTCCTATACCCTCGTCCGATACTGTTACGCGCACGTAGTGGCCGTCACGTAGCACACTTACAGCAATGGCGCTGCCGTGGGGTGAATACTTGGTCGCGTTGTCCAGCACGTTGCGCATGACCTGGTCGACGCGATCGCGATCTGCCCAAGCGATCAAGGGTTGTTCTGCCAGTTGCACCGAAATCACGTGATCGGGGCAGGCCCGCGACGTCTCCTGACAGATCTGAGGGACCAACGTTGCCATATCGAGATCGACCAGGTCGAGTCTGAGCTGGCCGCTCTCCAGATGGCCAAGATCCAGAATTCCGTCAACGAGACGCGATAGCCGTTCACTCTGTGTCTGTATGTCTTCGAGCAACTCTGCCGTGAGCTCAGCGTCCAGCGCTATGTCGTCTCGCTGCAGGGTCGAGCAGGCCATATGGATCAGGCCCAGTGGCGTGCGTAGATCGTGGGAAAAGGCCGCCACGAGCTCGGATCGCAACTTGCTCATCTCACGGAGGACATGCATCTCAGAGACTTCTGCGGCGAGTGCTGCGTTCTCGGCTGCTACGCTTACCTGGTGACCGATGGCCGAGAGTAGCTGACGGCGCTGTGCTCGAATGGGACGTGGTGATATATCACGGAGTCCTCCAATCGCGAGCACGCCAGCTACCTTGCCTCGCACCGTAAGGGGGACTGCGCTTATCTCAAAGCTCGGGATCGTTGAGCTCCAAGCGAAGGGTACGTCGTGAAGATTGGCCACCAGCAACCGGCCCGTGCTACGCAGCTCGCGCTCAAGCCACTTCAGCAGATCAGCTATCGCGTAGTCGGGGAGTCCTGGGAAGACAACGTCGCGTCCGGCAACAGGTGCATCTGTCGCCAACGTCCTGTGCGGTGCAGCGCTGCTGAAGAGATAGGCGCACCCGGCGTCCACCTCCAACACTTCCATAACGAGTCGCAGCACCGTGGCCAGCAGTGTGTTAACGTCTCGAACCTGGGCAATGTGGGTCGCGATGCGATTGAGCGTTTTCAGCTCCTGGTTATGACGACGGACCGCGTCTTCGGCCTGGCGCCGGTCTGTGATATCGTGCGAAAAGCCGATGATGCTGAGAGGGTTTCCGTCTTCGCCAGCGACCAGCGAGGCTGTGTAGATCACTGCACGTATGGACCCGTCCTTGCGCAGGATGGACAGCTCGCACTCTCCGGGGGCATGACCTTCGACAATCTCCCGGTGGAGCGCCAGCACCCTGGCACGGCAGTCAGGCGCAAACAGCATCAGTACGCTCTTGCCAAGGACTTCGGTCCGGTGGTCAAACCCGTGTAGCTGAAGTGCGCGCAAGTTGCAGTTGCTGATAATCCCATTGAGGTCTGTCACGACGATGCCATCTGGCGATGTCTCAACCATCGTCCGATACTGGCTCTCACTGTGGCGGAGGGCACGCTCTACGCGTCGCCGTTGCTCGACCTCCTCGTTAGCGCGGCTGAAGAGCTGCGCGTTCTGAATAGCGCCCGCTGCCGCAGCAGCCAACGCTTCGAGGACGTTCAGATCCTCGTCCGTAAAGGCTGATCGGTGCTCACTGATGACGCTGATGACCCCGAAGGCTGGCGGTCGGTCTTGCGTGGGAGGTTGCTGGCCTGCCTCTCCCCGACGCATCAGCGGAGCGAGCAGGAGCGACCCAGGCGAATAGCCGACACGTTCGGTGATGCGTTCATTATAACGGGCATCGGTTGCCGGATCGTCAATTCTGACGCTCTGCCCGTGCGTCATCGCCCAGCCAAGTGCGCCCTCATCGGGGCGCACGCGCAGCCCCAAAACACTGCCACTGAACGGGCCTTCGGAAAGAACACAGCGAATGCGGTTTGACGCACGATCATGTAGCCAGACGACCCAGGCATCCGCCCTCAAAATCGTCGTCAGCTCCCGAAGTACCGTCTGGAGCACTGCGTTGAGGTCAAGGCTGGAGTTGAGCTCCACCGCGGCACGATGCAGCAGTGCGAGTCGCGGCTCAGGGATAGAAGTCGGCACGGCGACCGTGGCCTTGTTGCTCGTGTGATGGTCAACAGGGGCCACGGCGAGTTGTAACGGTAGCGCGTCTTCCGATCCTGCTGCTAGTTCGGTCGACATCGTCGCGTCTCCGCATCGTTCCGCTGATTTCCGAGTCTGCAGCCTGGGTGAGATTCGTGGCGTGGCATTCACCCAGCCATTGTAGCCCTGCTGCCGGTGGTGACAAGCTAGCGCTTTGTTGCCGGGCATGGTGCGTCCCTGTATAATGACAGGTGCGTGGAAAGACTGCAGCACAGAGGAGAGGCATATGCCAACAGGACAGGCTGGCAACATCGCGTATTGGGTCATTGTCATCGTGGCACTGGGTGCATTTCTCATACTGCCGCAGTACATGGCGCGACGGCGCCAGAAGCAGCGTGAACGAGACCTGCGCGTAGGGGATACGGTTGTGACGATCGGCGGGTTTGTTGGTGAGCTAACGGCCCTTGACCTGGTGGCCAACATAGCGAAGCTCAAGCTTGCCGAGGGTGTAGAGGTACGCATTGTACCCGGGGCTATCAGCGGGAAGCATCGCGCGCCTCAGGCCTCAGCGAGCGACAACACGGAGGCGTGAGGGGGACGTCAGCCAGTCTCGGTACCTCAGGGAAGGGATAGTGTAGGGTCCATGCACATATCGGTGGCGGTGAGCAAGGTAGGGAAGTGGGCTGTAGGAGAGAGCGGCGATCTCCTGGAGATGGTGGAGCGTCCTCGGGGCGGGCTGTCGCTCGTATTGGTTGATGGGCAGAGCTCCGGAAGTGGGGCGCGCGCCGTGGCCGTGCAAGTGATGCGCAAGGTGATCTCCGAGCTAGCAGAGGGTGTTCGCGATGGGGCAGCGGCCCGTGCTGCCAACGACATGCTCTATGCCCAACGTAGCGGTAAAGTCTCGGCTACGCTTGTGATTCTGTCAGTCGAGCAGGACAGCCATACGCTCATCATCACGCGATGTGGCAATCCAGCGATCTTTGTGCGTCAGTCTGGAGACATCGCGACGAGCCTTGATGAGGAAGCGGCGCCTCTGGGCTTCTACCGGACCACGAGACCTGCCGTAGATCACGTGATGCTCGAGCCAGGCCTCCTTGCGGTAGCCGGCACCGATGGCCTGGTCCACGCCGGGAGCCGCTCCGGTACCGGGTGGTACATTCCCGATGCTATCGAGGGTATCTGGCAGATCACGCCGACAGCCAGGGCCGTAGCAGACGGTCTGTTGGAGCAAGCGATGGAGCTTGATAGCGGTCGGCCTGGCGATGACACCAGCGTCATCGCGTTGCATGTGCAGTCTGGTTCACCTGTGGGCCCGCGACGGCTGACGGTCGAAATGCCGGTGCCGGACGCTTAGCCCACGGTCTCTGGTTGCGTCGTGATCATTGGCATCGTTGGCCCTTGTTCCTCTGGAAAGTCGACACTGGCCCGGCGACTGCGCAGCGATGGACTCGTGGTTCGAGAGATCAGGCAAGAGCACTCGGCGGTTCCAGATATGTGGCGGCGACTGACAAACCCCGATGTGCTGATCTACCTTGACGTCACGATAGCCTGCGCTGCAGACCGTGAGGGCCTTGATGCCCCTTCCTCCTGGTGGGCAGACGAGCGTGAAGTACGGTTGGCCCACGCGCGGACGCACTGTGACCTGTATATCGACACCACATCACGTACGCCTGATGAGGTGTACACAGAGGTGGTGCAGTTCCTAGCAGCCTGGAGACGTCACATATGACCGTAGATGCACCAAGTATCCCCGCGGTGGCCTTCGTGGGCCGTTCTGGCAGCGGCAAGACGACCTTGCTAGCGCAGGTCATCACTGAGCTAGAACGCCTGGGCGTGCGGGTGGCGGCAGTCAAGCACGTGCCGCAGCATGACATCGTGAGCGATGCTGTCGGCAGCGATACCTATCGCTTCTGGGAAGCCGGAGCCTCCTCCGTTGTCCTCGTTGGCAAGGACCGCGTGGTCAAGACCCGACGGCATGCCGAGGAGCCCGAAGTCGCAACGCTCCTTGCTGACCTTGACGGCGCTCAGCTGATTCTGCTTGAGGGGTTCAAGCGGAGCCGCTACGAGAAGATCGAAGTTGTCCGCGCTGCTTGTGATCCCGTTCCTCTGCCCGGTCTGGACAGACGTATCGCGTTCGTGACCGATGTGCCACTTCCGGATCCTGACTGCGCGGTGTTCGGTTTCGGCGAGGTTGTGAAGCTGGTGGCGTTCCTTATGAGGCGGTATCTGGACCGTTGAGTGGTGATGGGAAGCTGGAGTGAGATCGCACACACCGCGGATCTCGCGCTCCGCATCGAAGCTCACACGCTTGAGGATCTATTCCGCGCCGCGGCTCTCGGTATGGCTGATTTGGCCGGTGAGTCGAATCCCAATGCGCCTGGTACAGCGGTAACCATCGCACTTGACGCTGGCGACGTAGAGGCACTGCTGATCGACTGGCTGAATGAGCTGCTCTACCTGGGCCACGAGACACAATGCCTGTTCCTGTCGTTCCAGTTCGAAGCGCTGACGATGACCCAGTTGCGCGGAAGCGCCGTGGGCTTCCCGGTTGTCCAGCAGAAGACATACATCAAGGCGGCAACGTATCACAACCTGACGGTCAGGCATGAGCAGGGGCAGTTCGTCACCGAAGTCGTGCTCGATGTCTGAGCCGCAGACAGGTTTGTGGGAGGTAGTATGATCACAAAGGGAGATTTCCAGCAGATCCGTCCGAACGTGTGGGAGCTGGCAACAGACTGCGATCCACGCATGCGAGTGCCGGCGCGGGTTGTCGGCACTCAGAAGATCCTGGAGGCGGCCCTGAGTGATAGGTCGGTCGAGCAACTCGTCAATGTTGCTATGCTCCCTGGCATTGTGAAGTATGCGATCGCTATGCCCGACATCCATCAGGGCTACGGTTTTCCAATCGGGGGTGTTGCCGCCTTTGACTATGATGGCGGTTTCGTGTCGCCCGGTGGAGTCGGCTATGACATCAACTGTGGGGTGCGAATGTTGGCAACTCACCTGACCGAGGCTGAAATCGCACCCTATCTGGACGAATTGGCATCTGCTCTGTTTCGTGCCTGTCCGAGTGGCGTCGGAGAAGAGGGAGGTGTCCGCCTGACCCAGAAGGATCTTGGCCGTGTCCTTGCCCGCGGTGCTGGTTGGGCTCGGGAGCGCGGGTACGCGACTGAAAGCGATCTTGAGCGTACGGAGAGCGGGGGATGCCTGGCAGAGGCGCGACCTGAAGCCGTTCCAGACCGGGCGAGATCTCGCGGACTGCCTCAGATGGGTTCGCTGGGGTCAGGGAATCACTTCCTTGAAGTCGATGTGGTCGATCGGATCTACGAACAGGACACGGCAGCGGCCTTCGGCTTGCTGCTCGGCCAGGTTGTCGTCCAGATCCACTGCGGATCACGCGGGCTTGGGCACGAAGTCTGTACCCAGTATGTACGTCGTTTCCAGAGTGCACCACAGCGCTATCCCATCGTGGTCCCAGACCGTGAACTGGTCGTAGCTCCAGTCTCATCGGAGGAAGGGCGCGACTACATGGCAGCGACGCAGTCCGATCGGCGTTCGAGCGGAGCCTTGCGGGGAAGGTTCAGGACTGGAGTCTGTACCAGGTGTATGATGTGGCACACAACATTGCGAAGATAGAGGACCACGTCGTAGACGGCAAACAACGTAGACTGATCGTTCACCGCAAGGGCGCGACCCGCGCCTTCCCTGCGGGTCACCCCGAACTCAGTAGTACGTACAGGGGAACCGGTCAACCGGTACTGGTGCCGGGCTCCATGGGCACTGCCTCCTACGTTCTGGTCGGTGATGAGAATGCTATGACGTTGGCCTTTGGATCGTGCTGCCACGGAGCGGGCCGGACAATGAGTCGTCACGAGGCTACACGACAGCTGAGGGGAGAGGACGTTCGTAGCCAACTCCGCGGCCGGGGGGTGGCCGTGCGGGCGCAGAGTATGAGGGGGCTTGCTGAGGAAGCCCCCGAGGCTTACAAGGATGTCGACGAGGTGGTGGACTCGGTAGCAACCGCGGGGCTCGCACGACGGGTTGCTCGAGTCCGTCCCATCGCAGTGATCAAGGGCTAGACCCTGCGTAACGCGTCGGCAATCGTCTTGCCCAATCGGTGGATGCCCTCAACAATCATCTCGGGTTTGGCAGTCGAGAAGTTCAGCCGCATCGCGTTTTCGCCGCCATCCTCATCAGGGTAGAAGTTAACGCCGGGCACGTAAGCTACACGGTGCTCGAGCGCTATCTTGAGCATATCCAGCGAGTCGACCCCTTCCGGTGCCCTTGCCCACAGGAAGAGTCCTCCCTGGGGATGTGTCCAGCTTGAGCCCTCGGGCCAGAACTCTGCCATTGCGTCGAGCATAGTGTCCCTGCGTTCTCGATAGGCTTGCCGCAGTTGGCGCACGTGGACTCTCAGGATGCCGCGCTGCGCGATGTCGTTGGCAATCATCTGATCGAACGTGCTCGTGTGCAGATCCGCGCCCTGTTTGGCTTGCACAAGCTTCTGGCGGATGTCTGTGGGCGCCACGATCCACCCGATTCGCAGGCCGGGACTGAGGGTTTTGGAGAACGTGCCCAGGTAGATCGTCCTCTCTGGGGCCAGAGCTGCGATGGGTGTCAGGTCTTCTCCCTCGTATCGCAGTGCGCCATAGGGATCATCCTCGATGATCAGGAGATCGTGGTTGCGTGCAATCTCCACAAGGCGCCTACGACGGGGTTCGGTGAGAGTCGTGCCCGCCGGATTGTGGAAGTTGGGCAGGACGTAGATGAACCGCACCGGGAGGCGGCTGACGATTTCCTCAAGCACCTCGACTTGCATTCCGTCGTCGTCCAGAGGCACGGTCACAAAGTGGGCCTGGTACGCACGCCACGCCTGGATGGCGCCCAAGTATGTTGGCCGGCAGGTGAGCACCGATGCGCCGGGGTCGATGAACACCTTCCCAATCAAGTCCAGGGCCTGTTGCGATCCGGTGGTGATCAGGACGTTGTCTGGTCCATGGTGAATTCCGTAATCCGCCATAGATTCGGCCAGGAACTCGCGCAGCGGCGGATGTCCCTCGGTTGTGCTGTACTGCAGGGCTGTCTTTGCCTCGTGCCGCAGAAGATAGCTGCACGCTTCCTCGATCTCGCGCACAGGAAAG
>JAKJAE010000100.1 GCA_022707665.1 Chloroflexota bacterium | reverse complement strand
CGAAGGTTTCTGGACCTTCGCAGGGTTCAGCACAACCGAAATCCGGGGACAGCGCGTTAGTTGCGGCGGAGCGCACGATGCTTCCCAGCGGTCGGCGTCGTCTTGCCCAATCGCTGGCGCCTGTCGGCCTCATAGTCCGACCAGTTGCCGATATGAAACGCTACGTCCCCTTCGCCCTCGAAAGCCAGGATGTGCGTCGCGATGCGGTCCAGGAACCAGCGATCGTGACTGACCACGACAGCAGAGCCTGCAAAGCTGCCGAGTGCATCCTCCAACGCGCGCAGCGTGTTCACATCGAGATCATTGGTCGGCTCGTCAAGCAGGATGACGTTTCCCCCCGCCGTGAGCGTCTTGGCCAGGTGCACGCGGTTGCGCTCACCACCGGAGAGGGTGCCCACCAGCTTCTGCTGGTCGGAGCCGCTGAAGTTGAACGAGGCCACATAGGCCCGCGAGTTGACCTGGTGCGTACCCAACGTCAGTGAGTCGGCACCACCCGAGATCTCTTCCCAGACGCTCTTCGAGCCGTCGAGTGTCCGGAACTGGTCTGCATAGGCGAGTGACACGGTGTCGCCGATGCGGACCGAACCCTGATCGGGCTTTTCCTGGCCGGCGATCATGCGCAACAGCGTCGTCTTGCCGGAGCCGTTGGGGCCGATCACACCGACAATGCTGCCGGGCGGCAGACTGACACTGAGATCATTGATCAGGACCCGATCATCGTAGGCCTTGTTCACGTGATCCAGCTCAATCACGACGTCGCCCAGTCGGGGGCCCGGCGGAATGTAGATCTCGAGGTCCTCGCGCACCTTCTCGGATTCCTGGCTCAGCAGCCGCTCATAAGCTGATACACGGGCTTGCCCCTTGGCCTGGCGTGCCCGCGGCGCCATGTGAATCCACTCCAGCTCACGCGCCAACGTGCGCTGCCGCTTCGACTCGGTCTTCTCCTCGACACGCAGCCGCTCCTGCTTCTGCTCCAGCCAGGAGGAGTAATTGCCCTTCCAGGGAATGCCGAACCCGCGATCCAGCTCCAGGATCCACTCAGCCACGTTGTCCAGGAAATACCGGTCGTGTGTGACGGCGATCACCGTGCCCTTGTAGTCGCGCAGGTGGCGCTCCAGCCACGCCGTGGACTCTGCATCGAGGTGGTTGGTCGGCTCGTCGAGCAACAGGATATCGGGCTCCGTGAGCAACAACCGGGTCAGCGCCACGCGCCGCCGCTCACCGCCTGAGATGACGCGCACCGGCGTATCGGGCGGAGGACAACCAAGTGCCTCCATCGCCACCTCGAGGTGGTTGTCGAGCTCCCAGGCGTCGCGCCGCTCGATCTCCTCCTGAAGTGCCGCTTGCTCCGCGATCAGCGCATCGAAATCAGCATCGGGATCGCCGAAGGCTTCGTTGACGGCGTCGTACCGGGCAAGCAGGTCAACAATGGGCTGAACCGCTTCCTGCACCACCTCGCGCACAGTCTTGTCGTTGTCCAGATGGGGCTCTTGCTCCAGAAGCCCGACCGAGTAACCCTTGGACATCGCGATCTCGCCAACGTAATCCTTGTCGACACCCGCCATAATGCGCAGCAACGTCGACTTTCCGGACCCATTCAGTCCCAGGACACCGATCTTGGCGCCATAGAAAAAGCCCAGTGAAATGTCTCGGAGCACTTGCCGGTTGGGTGGGTAAATCCGCCCCACCCGCATCATCGAATAGATGACCTTGTCGGTTGTCATTCGTGGTTGACCTCGCTGAGTGACATGTCGTGTTTCGCCCTATTATAGCCCAGTCCGTGGCCCCCCCCCTGCGAACATCAAGACAGGTCAGTGACCACACCCAAAGTGGCGGAACTGACTGAGGAGAAGAGCGTTTCCATATCTTCAGGGGGACGCCGGAAGGGGCGCCTCAGCCACAAGCCGGCTTACCAGTGTCTGGAGGTCTTTCAGGCGCAGTGGCGCGACATCCTGCTCGACCACGATCGTCACCGTCGCCTCCTGCTCAACGATTGTCCAGCGCTCGACGCGGGGCGAATCCGTAAAGGGGAAGGACACCGACGTATACCTGGCGTCAAGCTCGGAAAGGGCCGCCAACGCGATAGCTTCCTGGAGCTCAGCAAACTGAGCATCGGTCAGGCAACGGTCCGGCAATGCCTGGAATGGCGTGTCCCAGGCCAGGGCTGGATCGTTGCTGTTGAGCTCATCGGCATCAGCCAACTGAAGCTCCTGGTTCCGGGCGGAATAGTAGCAGCCTCGATGGTCAATGAAGTAGCGCCAGTTCGAGGTCCGGTCAAGGCTCTTGGCCACCATCGACTCATACAACAGTAAGGCACCGTCGGGGATCTCCAGTTGGGGCAGCACATAGCCGCGGTCAGCCGTGTCCGCCACAGGGGCTGTCTCCTGTGGCGTGCAAGCGAAAAGGGCCAACAGCAGAATCACGGCGCCCAGGCAGCGGAACAGCGAGGGCTGGTTGGGCCGGTCCTTCATCACAAACAATCCCTGAAGAAGGAAAACCTTGAGAAGACTGTGCCATCACCAGGCCGGCCCGGCCTCGGAGCGCCACTTCGCACAAACGTGATCATCAGCCCCAGAATGGCCAGTGCACCGAACGCGTGGACCTCGAGGAAGCTCATTGGACACCGCCCTTTCGACTGACACACGCGAACCCAACCGCATTGGGGCCAAGGTGTGTCCCCAGCGCAGGCGTCACGTCTACAGAGAGCACACCATCCATTGGCAACAGGGGCTCCAGGCGTCGACGCAGCGCCTCGACCTCGCCAAGCGCGTGTGTATGAACCAGGGCCACCTTCTCAAGGGGAAGCTTCTCCTCGAACAGGGCGACCAGGCGATCCAGAGATGCCTCCGAGGTACGGATCTTCTCGGCTGCGGATACGCCATCGCTCATCTTCAGGAGGGGTTTCATCTGTAGCCACCCCCCAAGCGTCGCTAACACCCGGTTCATGCGTCCACTCCGTCGGAGGTATTCGAGCGTATCCAACACAGCAACGACGTGGGTGCGTTTCCGAAGGTCGCGCAGGAGGGGCAGGATCTGCGCGACCGCGGCGCCGTCTGCGGCAGCCTCCGCAGCCGACCAAGCCAGGAACCCAACGCCAAGGCTCAGTGAACCTGAATCGAAGACGGTCACGGGTACCGGGGCCTCCTGAGCAGCCAGGTGAGCCCCATCGATCAACGCGCTCAAATCTCGAGCAATGTGGATGGAGAGGATCTCCGTCGCCCCAGCCGCAGCCAGGCGCTCGTAGGCCTGGGCGAAGCGCCTCGGCCCCGGCGTTGCCGTGGTGGGCAGGTGCTCAGCACGCACCAGCCGCCCGTAGAATGCCTCTCTGGTCAGCTCGATGCCGTCGAGGTAGCTTTCGCTCCCAAAGTTGATGTAGAGGGGCACAACTTCGATGCCAAGTTGGGCTGCCAAGCCATCCGGAAGATCGCATGCACTATCGGTCACAACTCCTACGGTCACGGTCCCTCCTAAGCTCCCACACTATGATGAACTGCCGTGCCCACACCGGAATGACGTCCGTTATATTACCAGGATGACGCCGAAGATCACCTCCACAACCAGACTGATGATGTTCGACTGGATCACCGACTTATCGATGAACATCGAGATCGCGCGTGTCACCCCCACAGCGAGGTAGGCAATCCCCAGCATGCGATAGGCGGCAGGCTCATTGAGAAGGAGCGGAGCCGCACCCAGCGCAACGAAGAAGGCGCCCAGGACAGCACGGATCTCGGTAATGCCTCGCCCTCCCTCAGGACTCAGGCCGGTGAAACCGCGGACCGCGTTCGGCCAGAACAGTGACACGAAACCGGTCGCGATGGTGCCAATTGCAGCAACAACCTGAAGAATGCGAATGACCATCTCTACCCTCCCACTACACAATACAGACGACCCAAACCTGAATGTGAAACACGACGATCCCAGCAGACGGTGACGCCCAACCCTGAATGAGTACCCAGGGCACCCGAGATATCACACCGGCGACGCATCACCCGGGGCCGGAATAGTGAAGAAGAAGGTAGCGCCGGCCTCAGGCCCTTCCTGCTCTGCTTCCGCCCAGACGCGCCCACCATGCCGTCTCACAATACGCTGCACGATGGCCAACCCCACTCCGGTGCCCTCGTAGTCCTCCGATCGATGCAACCGCTGAAAAATGCCAAACAGCTTGTCCACGTACTCCATATCGAACCCAACACCATTATCCCGGACAGAGTAAACAAGCTCACGATCCGTCTTCTCACACCCAATCTCAATGCGCGCAACCTCTCGCGACCGTGTGTACTTGAGTGCGTTCGAGAGCAAATTCGTCCAGACCTGCTGGAGCAACGGAGCGTCGGCCTGACAGGGTTGCAGATCACCAAGGACAACCTCGACCTGGCGCTCGCCCTCCTCTGCGAGCAAGGCCCCAAGGACCTCACGCACGAGCGGGTCTATGGCGACACTGCAGCGCTCGAGGGGCTGACGGCTCAGACGCGAAAACCGGAGCAAATCGGTGATCAATTGTCCCATCGCCACAGCGTTCCTCCGCACCACCCCCAGATAATGCTGAGCCTGCTCTGGTAACCAGGAACCCCACTCCTCAACAAGGATCTGTGAGAAACCATCGATGGCACGCAGCGGCGCTCGCAGATCGTGCGACACCGAATAGGCAAACGACTCAAGCTCCGCGTTGGCCTCCTGCAACTCGTTCTGAGTTGCCAGGAGGCGCTGGTTTGCCCGATGGGACTCGGCAAGCAATTCCGTCATCGCCTCGTTCAGCGCCCGAATCTCCGTCAGACGCTGGTCGAGCTCCGCGGTGCGGGCGCGCACCAGTTCCTCAAGACCAGTGCTCAGATTGCGGTAGCGCGCCTCGCTCTCGCGAAGCTCCTCAGTGATGCGACGACGGATCTCGTGGTTGGCCAGCAATCGGCCCAGCAGAGCAGTGGCAAAGGGGTAGATGAGCATCACGGGCAAGCCGATCGCCCTGAGTACCGCGCCCGACATCGTCTGCGGCAGGGTGAGCATCCACAGCAGCATCGCGGCGTGAACGACGACACCGAAAAGATAGAGCTCCCAGAGGTAAGCATCTGCGGGCTTGCGCCGCCTCGCCCACCGCCACCCCAAGCCGAGTGCGGCTGATGTGACGATCACGCCGACTCCGGTCCATGCCCCCGCTCCCCCTTGGATCAATCGAAAAGCAGCCGTGATGATAACTGCAATCGCCGTTGGGACGGTACCCAGGAAGAAACCAGCCACACCCAGTAGAACGGACCGGGTATCGAACACAACGCCGTTGCCAAACTCCCAACGGGTGAGCATCACCGCAATACCGATGCCACCCAGAGCCAGGCCGGTGATCACCGCCGGCAAATCGAGTCGTCTGCTTCTTGAACGGGCCCCAAGCAGGTCATACAGAACGCCTAGTGCAAGTAGGAGCGCTGCATTCTGCAACAACCCGACGATGGTTGAGAGATGCACAGGTCGCCCCCTGGGTGAGGAGAGAACTCACTCATGGATACGCCGGATGCGGCGATAGTCAAGCAACATACCACGATTTTGCCCGAGCGATCGCTCTTCGCCCGGAGCGCGCTGCCCTCACCCCACCATGTCCACCATGACCTCGGGCAGAGCACCCGAGAATCCGGCATCCGATAGCAGCCTCAGGTGATCCGCAAACTCACCGATCTCGTACAGATTGTGAGCGTCACTCCCAAATGCGAACTTGAGCCCCATCTCCAGAGCCATCTGGATGAACGGCAGCGGTGGCTGGTTGTGGTGGAAGTTGATCTCAACCGCCACAGCGTGTCGCTGCAATAGGGCCGCTACCGGATGGAAGAGTCGTGCAGGGGGCTCGAACCCTGTCCCACGGAAAACCCTGAACGGGTGGACGAGAATGGCGATGTCGTGCCTGACCAACCCCTCGAGGGCCGTCAGAAACTCCCGTTCCAGGATCTCGACCGTCACGCCCGGAGCTGCCAGGCTGGGCAACTTGTGAATGGCGCCGGCAATCCAACCGAAGTGGCGACGGTCAGTCGGATACAGCAGCACCCCACCGTTGAGGTCAGCATCGACCTCTAGCCCGAAGGAGACCCCATGGCCCTCATAGCGTTGCTTGAGGGCGAGATAGGCTTCCATACGGTTGTGCTCAGGGAGCGCACCCGCCATTCCCTCGCGCGCTGCGTGGCCGTTCCAGTAGCGCTTCGTGTCGAAGTAGAGCTGTCCCGAATGCTCTGTGAAACCGAGGCCAGCCAGGCCGAAGTCTTTCGCCAGAGCAATGGCCGTCTCCACATCCATGTTGTCGCTGCAGTAGGCCAACTGGGTGTGCACATGGGTGTCCCTGAGTCCCAGATGCGCCGGCATCGCAAGCTCCTGACGCTCGACGTGTACCCTGTCGCCATCGAGCGTGATCACAAGGAATGGGAAGGGCGATTCACACAGTCCGGGAGCATTGACAAAGGTCGTCGTCGCGTTGCGTACCGGCATCGCACCAGCGTGATGATGCCCGCTGATCGATAGAACCACACCCGTGGCCGCCATGTCGGCAACGATGGCCTCTGCATTTGTGTAGTTGTAGGGGATATCGGCAACGCCGGGCGGCGCGAGGCAGACGTGCTGCAGCGCCACAACCGGCCCGTCGTAGTCCGCACGCGCTTGTCGGAAACGCTCCATTGCATTCGAATCGCGGCTCGCATTGTAGCCGGGCTCCTCACGATCCACGAACGGCAGGAATCGGATCCCGCACAGGTCAACGAAGGGGGCCGGCCGGTCAAAGACCCGGTAAAAGGCCTCGACATCGCCATCGTGATTCCCGGGGATCGCAATATAGGGCGACTTGAGCTTGTCCAGAACCTCCCGGAGCTGAGCCAGACGCTCATGCGTGCCGGTTGCCGCGCCGTCATCCACCAGATCGCCAAGGAGGACGACGACGTCGGGGTGAATCAAGCGGTTCATCCGCTGAACCGCGCGAAGCAGGAGCGTGTCGGCAATGTCGGAACGGCGCTGTGCCAGGCTTCCAGCTGCGCCGTAGTGGATGTCAGTAAGAACCGCTATCGTGACCGGATGGTAAGATGGCATATCGATCGGTACGGGCACCAGATCACGCGGTCACGATACCCAGCGGCTCGCGATGCTCCCACGCACCACGGGTGAAGTCGGGAAAGTCGACCGGCTGGCTGCCTAGGGCAATCGATCGCTCGCTGAGCGCCGATATGGCGCTCCACGTCGCGGCGTCATAGACATCCATATCAGGAGGTGCCCCCGCCCGCAGGCATTGCGTGAGCCGGTAGTCCACAAGGTAGTCCATATTGCCGTGTCCGCCGATGCCTTCCAGGTTGCTCAACGCATGAACCCACAGAGGATGCTCGAACTCCGCACGGTAGGACTCGAGCGGCTCCCATCCGTGTCCCGCCGTCCGGCCCTCAATGTGAATCAGCTCTTCCGGGTAGACACAGACAATGCCATTCGTGCCCTGAACGAGGATGTCGCGACTGTAGGGACGCGGCGAATCCGTATCGTGCTTGACAACAATCGTCTGCCCCTGAGCTGTCTGGATGAGCGTCGTGACAACATCCCCGAGCGCATAGTCTGTCTGCGCCAGCGGGCTGTCCGCACCAAATGTCCGCGTCGCATAGCGCTTGAGGCCGGTAGAGCGCGTGCTCATCGATACGAGCCGCGTGAGACGGTTCCCACGGTTGATGTTCATACACTGCGCCACGGGCCCTACGCCATGCGTGGGATAGAGGTCACCATTGCGTCGCTCCGAATGGGCACGCCGCCAGAGCCCTTCGTTCTCGCCTTCAAACTTGGTCGCACGTAAATCATGCAGATAGCCGCACTCCGCATGCAGCAGCTCTCCAAGCAACCCTCGCCGCACCATGGCCAATATCATCATCTCGGGACGGTCATAGCAGCAGTTCTCGCTCATCATACACAATCGGCCCGTCGCCTCGGCGGTCTCAACCAGCTGCCAACACTCCTCCAGTGTGACTGCGGCAGGCACCTCGGTGGCAGCATGTTTGCCGTTCTGCATGGCAGTGACGCAGATCGTCGTGTGCCATTCCCACGGCGTAGCGGTATAGACAAGGTCGAGGTCCTCCTCGGCGCACAGGCGCTCGAAATCGCGCTCGCCGCGTGTGTAGAGGGTCGGCGCCGGTTGACCAGCCTTCTGGACGATCACGCTCGCCCGTTCGGCGTGGGCCTCGCAGGTATCGCAGACTGCTTGGATGATCACGCCTGGCATACGCACAAGATTGGTGATGTGGTTGGTCCCCATGCCGCCCACGCCCACAAAGCCGATGCGTAGCGGGTCCAAAGGTGTACGGGTAGTCATCACAGGATATGGCCTCCGATGTCTTCAGGGTATGCGATTGATAAGTCAGGTGTGCCTTGCTTTCCCGATCTCGCCAAGGAATCCGCAATACCGGCGGGAGA